>NZ_WIBH01000004.1:0-252312 GCF_009495795.1 Flavobacterium sp. LMO6
GAGGAGAAGATATTTGGAAAGTATCAGTAAACGGAGATGAGTATGGAACACCAGAGAACTTAGGTGCAAAAGTAAATACGGAAGCAAATGAGAGTTTTCCATTCATTACCGATGATAATGTGTTGTTTTTCTCATCAAACGGAAAAACAGGTTTTGGAGGATTGGACGTTTTTAAGATGGACTTAAACAAAAGCGATGAAGGAATTAATGTAGGAGAACCAGTAAATACATCAAAAGACGATTTTGCTTTCACATACAATACATCAAAGAAAGTAGGTTTCTTCTCGAGTAACAGAGACGGAGTAGATAACATCTACAAAGCAGATCCGATTTGTAATTTTAGAGCAGTAACTACTGTAAGAGATGAAATTACAGGAAAAGAAATTGAAGGAGCTTTAGTCGTTTTAACAGATGAAAAACAAAATATTCTATCAAGTTTTACAACTGATATATCTGGAAGAACAGAAACAACATTAAAATGCCTTCCAGTTTATATTAGTTACGCAACAAAATCAGGTTATGAGAACAGTAATGTTTATAAAGTAGAAATTCCAGAAAATGAATTTGGACAAGATATGGCTGTAGGTATAACTTTAAAACCAATTGTTCCAATAATTACAGAAACAGAA
The DNA here is from genome assembly GCF_009495795.1 of Flavobacterium sp. LMO6. Taxonomy (NCBI): domain Bacteria; kingdom Pseudomonadati; phylum Bacteroidota; class Flavobacteriia; order Flavobacteriales; family Flavobacteriaceae; genus Flavobacterium; species Flavobacterium sp. LMO6. The sequence goes on from NZ_WIBH01000004.1 coordinate 630, forward strand.
GTAATCTTACAACCGATCTACTTTGAGTTCAATAAAAGTAATATTACAGCAGAAGGAGCAGCAGAGTTAGATAAGTTGGTAGCGGTTATGAATGAGTATCCAGAAATGGTAATATTCGCTAAATCGCATACTGATAGCAGAGGTAGTGATAGTTACAACATGAAATTATCAGACCGAAGAGCAAAATCTACTGTTCAATACTTAATCAGTAAAGGAATTGCAAAAGAAAGAATATCAGGACAAGGATTTGGGGAAAGCGAACCAAAAGTAGCTTGCAAATCATGTACAGAAGAAGAACATGCTCAAAACAGAAGAAGTGAATTCTTAATTGTTAAGAAATAACCAATTCAATACTTTTAACAAAAAAGTCCTCAATATATGAGGACTTTTTTGTTTCTTAATTATCACAAGCAAACCATTCTGCAAATGAAGTTTCTGTTTCTTGTAATCTAAGTGAATGTAATTTAATGTTTTCAGGTAAAAGATTTTTAATTTTATTAGAAAAATCAATAACCATATTTTCACTTGTAGGTTGATAATCTACTAAAATAACATCATGACCTCTTGATTTCAATTCGTGTGCTAGTTCTATATGAGGAGTATTTTTATTAAAAACAGTTGCATGATCAAAAACATCAACAATTTGTTCTTTTACAATTTTCTTTAAATCGCCAAAATCTATAACCATACCAAACTTAACATTCGTTTTGTCTGTTATTGGTTTTCCAATCACGGTTACCGAAAGTTTGTAACTATGGCCGTGAACATTTTTGCATTTTCCATCATAACCATATAAAGCATGACCAGTTTCAAAGTTAAATTGTTTTGTAATTCTTATGTTTGACATGATTTGTTATTTTAAATTTTGCTCTTTCTTTTTTGCTCTATAATAAAGGGCATAAGCAATTCCGATTAAAACTATAAAGGGAACAAATGAACCAATTAATACGCCTATTTGATATTGATTATCTGGAGCTGCTTTTAATTTTTGCTCAACATTTACTTGTTGAAGAAAAAGGATTAAACTTCTCATTTTTTAAATTTTTCTAGTGCTTTTTTTGTAAAATCAGATAAAACCAATTTACCTGAAATAGAGGCTCTCTCATAAAGTAAATTTTCCCAATGGTCTGTTCCTTCCCAAAGCACCTTTTTCATTTCAAATAGAGCTTCTTCGTTATATGATGAAAGCTCTTTTGTATATTCTTCAAGCCTAAGATCTAATTCTTCAATAGTCTCAAATAATTCGGAATAAAGTCCTTTTTCAAAAGCCCATTTAGAGGATTTCCAAGCGGTTGGATTTAGTGTCATTTCAGACATGGCTGTTTTGCCAATTTTCCTTGATACAGCTGGTTCGATTACAAACGGACCAATTCCAATAGCAATTTCAGAAAGTTTAATTTCACTTTTGGTACACGCAAATGAATAATCACATGCTGCAGCTAATCCAACGCCACCGCCAACTGCTTTTCCGTGAATTCTACCAATAATTAATTTTGGACATTTACGCATAGCATTAATAACATTTGCAAATCCTGAAAAAAATTGACTCCCTTCTTCAAAATTACTTACTAAAAGCAACTCGTCAAAAGAAGCACCTGCGCAAAAAGCACCTGTTCCTGAGCTTTTAAGTACAATTACTGATATCGATTTGTTGTTTCCTAAAGCATTGATTTCTTCAGTTAATTGTTGCAGTAAAGTGCTTGGAAATGAATTGCTTGATGGATGAAAAAAAAGTAAAGTTGCAACTTTTCCATTAATTATAGTCTCTATTGTTCCCATTGCAAATTATCTTTTTAAACTAAAATGAGATTTAAATTCTTTTCTTGTGTTGTCTTCTATATACTCAACTTTAAACCAATAGTCGGTTGATGGTAATAATCCTCCATTATAGGTGCCGTCCCAACCAGAACTATCTGGGCTAATTTGCTTAATTAATTTGCCATAACGGTCATAAATGGTAATTAAACCTTCGTATTCTATAGGTAAATTAATATTCCATCTGTCATTATAACCATCTCCATTTGGAGTAAAATAATTAGGAAATGTTATGGTTTGAATCGTATTAGTCAATAGCAAACCACATCCCTGAATATCTCTAACGTAAATAGTGTAAGATCCATTAGGTAAGTCGCTAAATAATGGGCTTAACTGCCAGTCTAAAGCGTTTAAGCTATATTCGTAAATTCCAAAACCTCCAACTGCAGTAGCTTCAATGGATGCTAATCCAGAAGAAAATGCAGGTGTTAATAAAGCGGCACTTACACTTTGTGGTTCAGATGAAAATGTTGCGGTTACCGAATCTGAAAAGCTACATGATGTAACTGTATTCGTAACAATAACACTATAGGTGCCTGGAGAGGTTATGTTGTATGTTGCAATATTCCCTGCCGGATTTGCAGGTGTCCAGTCATAGGTGTAATTGCCTGGTGTAGCTGGCGTAGCATTTATTTCTTGAGAACCTATGCCTGTTGTAGGATCGATACAAATAACAAAATCATCACCCAAATTTGTATCAGGTAAAGGATTTACAATTAACTCTAAAAATGGTCCTAGGCCAGCACATTCATATAAATTACTTTCAATTCTAACCCAAATAATTTGATTGTTAGCAACGGTATTTCTGAAATTATTGATGTCTGTTATTGCATTTTGCTCTGTTTCGGCATCTATTTGATTTTGGTAATAGCTAAATGTATAAGATTGTCCTGGTGGAAATTGATTAACTAATACGGTTTCAATTTCTGTTAAATTAAAATATCCAATTCCGTCTCCATCTGGGTCAGTAGCACTTAAATAATCGTCGCAAACATCATCAATATAATATCTAAAAGTTTGAGGTATTGTGGTTGCAGAAACTATTAAGTTTACTCTTGAAGTTCTGTAACAGCCATTACTATTTGAAATTCTAGCCCAAACAAAACTTCCGTTTGATGCCGTAAAAGAAATTTCATTAGAAACAAAATCGTTATTATTTTCTGCTCCAGCTAAACTATTGTGGTATGAAAATATTAAAGTATTGTCGTTTGAAATTAAAATATTAGCTTGAGTTAAGTTGAAAGTTGTACTTGCATCTGTATCGGTGTCACATTGTTTCAAAGTTACTAATGCATTTACAACAGGTTTAGGATTTACAACTAAATTAAACGATGCAGTAAAATAACATCCGTTTGTTGAATTAGTCAATCGTACATGAACGGTTCTATTTGTATCATAAATTGAAGTAATGTTGTTACTCCCAGCAATTGCTTCTGTTATATCGGTATGATACGTAATATTATATCCTGGTACTAAATTTGAAATTTCTGAATTTTTCTGAGTTAAATCAAAAGTTACGAATCCATTTGTGTCATCTCCGTCAAGATTATTATCACATAAATTAAAGTCGGGAATTACAGGAGCCGAAGGAATAGGATTATTAGTTACCGTAACGCTTGCCGAAACAGATTCACATGCGCCACTTGCTAAAATTCTATACGTATAAACTCCTGACATATCTAATGCCGGATTATACATGCTTGTTCCAGAAGAAAGCGCTGGCGACCAAGTGCCTCCCGTAGTTACATTACTTCCTAATAGAGTAAATAAATCAAAAGCATTTGCATTTACACAAGTTGAGTAGTTTAGGCTATTTCCAGCATTAGGTGCTTGTTGTACGATTACATTAATTTTTACCGGAATAGTTGTAGGGGTTGAGTTGCAATCTTTTGTAAATTCATAAATATATTCTCCAGCAATATTCACCGCAGGATCAAAAATATTGTTGTTTAATACTGCACCTCCAACAGGTATAGTCCATGTGCCATTATCACCTGGATTTCCGGTTATCGCATCAAATAAATCTACAGTTTCATTTGAACAAATAGTAATATCAGTGTCCTCGGGTGTGCTTCCAAAACCTGAATAATAACCAGCAAAACCTGAAGCACTACCAAGGTATCCAAAAACGCCTACAGCTAAAGGACCAGTTGATTCGATCGTTACATTATTACTAACATTTGAAATTCTGTACGTAACCCAATCAGTATTTCCTAGCACTGCTTGAGCTTGTGTATTTGGAATAGTGGCTCCGTTTAAAGTTAGGGTTGCAGAAGCATAAGTTAAAACCATTAAATCTGCAGTATAAGATGTTCCTCCAATTCTATTTACACTAGGAATATTAACTGAATTTTGAAAGAAACAACTTAAAGGTGGAATAAAATTTAAACCCGCAGTTGCAGTATCATTTCCTCCTCCTAATAATTGATAGGCATAAACATTTTTTGAAGTTTTTACATAAATATTTCTATTATTAGTTCCTTGATAAAAACTGTTGTCTACTAAAAAATAGTCTCCTGCATTAATTGTTGCTGCAGGTGTTGCAGAACCATTAATAAATATTTCGGTATTATCTTCATTTGCAACGATTAATGGTAACTCCATAGTAGAAAGTCCATTTCCTTCAATAAAAATATATTCGTCGCCAATTTGTGAAGCTGATACTATTTGATCTAGTGCAAAATCAGCTCTTCCACCTTCAATACCTCCTAAAGCATTGCCACTGTTTACAGCAACTGGTTTGTCTGAGGTTATTAAAGCACCTATTGCTCCGTCTAAATTATTAAATACATCGCTATATCCTGTAATAATGACACTTTGCCCCGCATTTAATAGGAAATTTTGAGAAGCAACAATAAGTGTACCTGTACTTGTTGTAAAAACAACATTTGGGTCATAATCAGTAAAACTTACACTAGTATTGTCTTCTGTTGCCATTATACTGGTAACAAATGATTTTCTATTGTCAAAAGATTCGTTAATGATATGTCCTAATCTAAAACTGGTTCCAATGCCAGGTCTCCCTTTTGAAACTAACATTTCGGCATGGTTTTGAGACCTAACTCTAAAACTCACATAAAAATCTTTAGTTCCTTCAAGTATAACACCACGATCATTTAAAACTATATTTACATTTTCCTGACCTACAAACATTTTAGTATTTTGGCCAAAGCCTAAATCTATTGTTAAAGGAGTTGTTGCAGAAATAGTATACGGGTTTGTTCCTATTAAATTACCAGCACCATCCGTAACTGTAATTTGAAAAGGAGTTGTTTCTTGAGTTGATAAATATAAATAATGATCTGCTACAGATCCTGCATCTCTACAATGCAAAGGGGGTAACCAATGTTTGTTACTTAATTGAGAATAACAAATGGTTGTAAATAGAAATAATGTAATAGAAATAGTTTTAAACATAGCATTTTTAAACATAGCTTGTAAAATTAAGCAGAAATGTAGAATTAATCTAAATATTAACTAAAAAAAGGCTCTTAATTGCACATTTCCTGTGTGAATGGTTTTACTAGTTTCGCTATTTCTTCCTTGATAGTTAATATTGATGTCTAAATATTGCGTTAGATTTTTCTGTAAAAGCAAACGCCATGTTTGATTTTTCCCTGGTTGTAATCCTTCTAACATTTGAAATCCTACTGCAGATAGCACATTTCCTTCAAAAGAATTGTTATACATTGAAAACTCTCCATTTATACTAAATCCTTTTTCACTATTAAAAGTAAAAGATGTTCCTAATCGGTTTTGTGTTAAGGTTTCAAATGCACCTATTTGATTTTCTTTTTGTTGGTATTCATAAAAAATATCCCAACTCGCATTTTTGGAAAACAAATAGCCAATTTTAGGCTCTATTTGATAACTGACTATTTCAAAATTTCTACTAGGATAATTTTCAGAATTAGACTTGCTTGTTGTAGCGCTTCCTAAAAGGTTAAATAACCAACTTTTCTTTACCAAATGCTGATATTGTATTTGATGTGAATTATTTTTAGATGAAATACTTCCCACTGAAAGTAAGTTTTGACTTTCGTTTAACAAGTACGAATAAGTGGTTGAATGATATTGCTTACCTCGGTTAAAAAACAAACTATTTCTAAAATTCGTATTCAAACCTATCAATCCATCTTCGCCTTTTGAAAACGGATTCAAATCGAAATTATCACCATTTCTTTTTATTTTTCTGTCGATTAAAAATGATGTTTGATTATAAAAGTGCGAGGCAAATTTCTTAAATCCATTTTCGTTTTGCCATTGGTTAAAATTGAAATTCAATGCTTGAGAAAATTTGTTTTGATGTGTTCTTATAAAAACCTGATTGGGTAAAAACACACGAACATAAATCGCTAAATCTGGATAAGGGGCAATTTCAAATTCTTGCAATTCCTGAATTCCGTTGCCGTTATAATCGTTCCACATGTAAACTCCTTGTCCGGGTTCTACTTGTAAATAGGTGAATTCTTGCTGAGCAATTGTTCCTGAACTGGTTTCATAAGCCGTTGTAGTTTGAAGTATTTGTCCAAAATAACGGTCAGAATACAAAATTCGAGAATTCAAAGAAGGCTCATTTTGCTTGTTCAAATCTTCATATTTCAGTCTTCTGTAATTCAAATACACACTCAAATTACTTTTTTCGGTTTTAATTAATTGCGATTTTAAGTAATACGAATTAGAATGATTCACTTTTTCAATGCGATTATTTTGCAAACTATCATTCTGACGTTGTAAAAATCCCAATTCTACATAAACTTTAGTCGAATCACCTCTTCCCACAAAAGCGCCATATTCGATAAAGCGCTGGCTCAAGCCCGAAAAAGTATTCGTTGCTTTTAGTTTTTCTGAATTATCTTCCAAATTTACAGTGGCTCCAACCCAATTTTTTCCCAATTTATAAGACGAACGATTTTCGCTTCTTGAAAAAGCCGAATTGGAAAGTTCAGAATCGCTTTTCATTACACTTGAATTACTCCAAATCATCCATTTTTTTGTAGCATATCTTCCTGATAGAGTGTGTTTGTTTCCCGAAAAAATATCCCCAAAAGTTAAGTTTTCAAATTGATACAATGCTTTTCCTTTGTTATTGAAATTAAAATCCAATCCTGAAGTTAAAATGCTTTGATTGCCTAATAAAGTTGAAGTAATATTCCAGTCGCGATTAAATTCGATGTTAAATAATCGTTCAATAGGTTTGAAGTTTTCTTGAATTAATTGGTAATTCGCAAAGGCATCAATTTTTGTTTTTCCATCAAAAAGTCGTTGTTTTCCATTGAATTTTCCGGCAAATCCTTTATTGTTAGTATCGTCTAAATTCGAATATAAATTTTGATCGCTATTGCTTAGTGCTACTTCAAAATCTAAATTTGTTTTTTCACTCGGATTGTATTTTCCTAAAATGGTTGCTATTTGAATTTTTGTAGGAGCAATCAAACGAACAATAGGTTCGTAATTTCCTTGCGGAATGCCGCCAATTGGCGCTACATATTCGTATATTTTCCCAACCGCTTGATTGTTGACTAAAATATAATTTCCTACGTTATTTTCCACCAATGAAAATCGAACATTATACAATTCGTCAGTTGGGTTATTGGAATATTCAAACACTTCAACGCCACCAATCAATACTTTTCGATATAAAATTTTATTTTCGGAATAGGAATCTAAATAGGCTGATGGTCCGTTCATTTGCGAAATATCATCACCCGCATTTTGTAAAATAGCAATTTGTTCTGTAGATAAATTTTGTTGTAAAGGTTGGTTTTTTACATCGCTTTCCGAATACACATAACCACCAATTTGCCAATTTTCTCGCTCGTGCGAAATACCTCCATAGGTTATAAATCGCGTATAATTTCTATCGGTATATTGATATTCTACGTTGATTCGCATTTCGGAAGTAATCGGAAATAAAGAAGTAAAAATGATTTCTCCAGCGTTGTAATCGATGATATAATCGTTGTTTTCTCCACGAGTTTTCAAAATTCCGTTTACATAAACGCGCTCCGAACCTGAAATAACTAAAACATACAATTCGTTATTGTTGCCACGCAATTTATACGGACCTTGATTACCTTCTTGTCCTGTAAATGTACTTCGCGCATATTGTCCGCGAACCAAAGCGCCAGAGGCAACGACTTCGGTTTTTTTATCAGGCGTTCCAAAGGCAAAACGAGTCGCTAAACCTTGTACTTTTTTGTTAAAATTCAAGAAAGATGATTTTCTATTTTCCAGAAATAAGTCTCCAGCGCGAATGTTCCATTTATCCGAAAATAATTCGATGAAAATTTGGTCAAACTCATCTAGTTTTTGCGAATATCCTCCTTCTTGCAAAGGAATATTACTGTCTTGAATGGAAGCGCGCAAACTCACTTTATCCGAAATTTTTCCTGTGATTTGCAAATCTAAATTCGAATTCACTACCGTGTTTTGATTGTTTCCAACCGTAATGCCACGCGTAATACTTCCCGAAGTATTTAATCCGTCAAAAGGTTTGAATTTGGTATTTTTTTCTTTTTTGAAAACAACTAATTTTCCAGCTTCGTTCGAAACCACTTTGTCGTCATCATAAATGGAATAGGTTTTTGTTAAAAATTCTGGAAATTTAGAATAACGAACAACTAAAGAATCAGAAGTATTGATTTCTTTGGTAAAAACTAAGGTTCCTTTTTGAAAATTTACATTGTAAAAACTGCTATCAATGACTTTTCCATTTTTATCTTTAATTTCAAAAAAGGAATTGTTTAAACTGAATTTTTCAATTGAAATGGTGTCTTTTGAAAACGCAATTTTCTTAGTTGGATACGATTGTAAGGTTTCCTGAGCAAAACCACTCAAAAAACAAAACAGAAATCCCACTAAAAAAACAATTTTTTGCATAAATACTATAACTCCGAATCTTCAAAAGTAGTATTTATTGTTGGAAAAAAGGAAGTATTTTGTTTGAACCGCAGATTCACAGATTTTTTTAAATAGCAATCTACGAATCTGCGGTAAATTATTTTAACTATTTGTTTTCGTATATAGAAATTATCTCATTATAAATATAATAACTAAATGCTTTGTCTTTGTTTGTAAAACGTTTAAAATTTGATTTACTATTTTTATTGTTCAAATGATAAACATTGTAAAAAAAGAAATTCTTTTCAATAACCCAGCCTTCATCTGTTCGTTTATCTTCACAAAACAATAACCAATTATTATGTGTTGAATTATTTTTAATCAAATATTCATACACAAATAATTCAGAAAAATCATCAAAATAATATCCTTTAACCAAATTATAAACTGATAAATTTGGATTTGAATTCAACTCTTTCGGAATATTTAATAATATTTCTATACTCATAATCACTTTTATGTTTTAAAAAGCAAATTGCAATTTAAAATCAATTTTGAATATATAAAAGTAGGATTTATTGTTGGAAAAAAGGAAGTATTTTGTTTGAACCGCAGATTCAAAGATTTTTTTAATAGTAATCTGCGAATCTGCGGTAATTTATTTTAAGACTACTCCTTCGTAATCACCTGCATCGTTTCTCTCGAAATTTGGCGTAGTAATATCGTTTTATTCGTTTCTACTACTTTTGCAGCGTTTTCATCAAAGTGTCTTATGGTGTAAAGCGATACGTTTTCGTTGTACGAAACTTTGAATTTTTTAGCCAATACTTTTCGCAACTCTTCGAAGTTGTTGTATTTGTCTTCTATACATACCGAGAAACTAATTGCCGTATTTTGAATTAAATTCACTTTTACTTTGTATTTCGCAAACAAAGCAAAAATTTCACTGATGTGATTTTCCATGATAAAATCGAAATCAATAGAGGATAATGATAACAACAATTGGTTTTTCTTAACAATAAAACATGAAGTTTGCGGAATTAAATCGGCTCCTCTTGAAACACTTGTTCCAGGTAATGTTGGGTTTACAAACGATTTTACAAACAACGGAATTTCCTTTTTCTGTAAAGGCTGTAAGGTTTTTGGATGAATTACGGATGCTCCGTAAAATGCTAACTCAATCGCTTCTCTGTAAGAAATTTGATTCAGCAACACCGCATTTTCAAAATATCTTGGATCGGCATTTAAAACACCAGGAACGTCTTTCCAAATAGTAACGCTTTCGGCACCTAAACAATAGGCAAAAATTGCTGCTGTATAATCAGAACCTTCACGTCCTAAAGTCGTGGTAAAATTATTCTCATCTGAGCCTAAAAATCCTTGTGTAATGTTTAACGTTTTTTTCTTTATACCTTTTGTAATCAATTTTTGAGTAGTTTCCCAATCTACTTGAGCATCTCGGTAATTGTTGTCGGTTTTTATCAATGGACGAACATCAATCCAATTGTTTTTCAAGCCACTAAAATTAAAATAATGACTTACAATAGTCGTAGAAACTAATTCGCCAATACTTACCACTTGGTCGTAAACAAAACTGTAATTTGGTGATTTATTGCTACGAATAAAATATTCTAAATCGTCAAAATGCGCGTTTACATCAAAAAACACTTCATGATCTTCGTCTTCAAATAAATCTAATAAAATTTGATTGTGGTATTTTCTAACTTCCTGAAGTGAGGCATTCAATTCATTAGATTTATCAAAATAATTTTTGATAACCAATTCTAAAGCGTTGGTAGTTTTTCCCATTGCAGAAATTACAATAAGAACATCCTCGTATCCAACCGTTTTTAATACTTCTAATACGTTTTTTACGCCTTCGGCATCTTTAACTGATGCGCCTCCAAATTTGAATATTTTCATTTTGAGAATTAGTTGTGTTTATATTTAGGAACACAGATTGTAGAAATTTCTAAAATTTTTAAAATCGGTGTTCCAAAAATAATTTATTCGTTTAAAAAATTAGTAATTCCGTTTTCATCCATGTGCACTACACGCCAATCGCCTAAAACTTTAGCACCCGATTTTTCATAGAAATCAATGGCTGGCGTATTCCAGTCTAAAACGTTCCATTCAATTCTGCGAACATTTTCGGCTTTTCCTTGTTTCATGATTTCTTTATATAAAGCAAAACCAGCTCCTGTTCCTCTATTTTCTGCTTTTACAATTAAATCTTCTAAATGAATCGTTTTTCCTTTCCAAGTAGAATAGCGATAATAATAAAGAGCCATTCCAATAATAGTATTTTCTTCTTCAGCAACAAAACATTGAAAAAGAGGATTTTCTGAAAAGCCATCATGAATTAAATCATCTACCGTTACTACAACTGCAGTAGGTTCTTTTTCAAAAATAGCTAATTCCTGAATTAATTCAAGTACAAATGGCATGTCTTTTTTTGTCGCTTTTCTAATAATCATTTTTAGTAATTTTTTACAAAAGTAAAATTAACTTAAACATCTTTTCAAATTAATATACTCTTTTAACAAAATTCACGATATTTGTGCCTTAAACACAACTACATCGTTTTCGTAATGGAAGAAAGAAACACCACATTAGGCGAATTTATCATTGAACATCAAAATTCGTTTCAGTATTCAACAGGAGAATTATCACGTATTATAAACTCAATACGATTAGCCGCTAAAGTAGTAAATTACAAAGTGAATAAGGCTGGTTTGGTAGATATTGTAGGTGCTGCAGGAGAACAAAACATTCAAGGCGAAGACCAACAAAAATTAGATGTTTACGCTAATGAGGTTTTTATTCAAACTTTAATTAATCGTGAAATCGTTTGTGGAATTGGTTCAGAAGAAAATGATGATTTTATTACCGTTGCTGGTTCGGATAATTCACATAATAACAAATATGTAGTTTTAATGGATCCTTTAGATGGTTCATCTAATATTGATGTAAATGTTTCGGTAGGAACTATTTTTTCGGTTTTCAGAAGAATTACACCAGTAGGAACTCCTGTAACTATTGAGGATTTCTTGCAACCAGGAGTCAATCAAGTAGCGGCAGGCTATGTAATTTATGGAACTTCGACAATGTTAGTATATACTACTGGCGATGGCGTAAACGGATTTACATTAAATCCGGCAATTGGAACGTTCTATTTGTCGCATCCAAACATGAAATATTCAGAAGACGGAAAAATTTACTCAATTAATGAAGGGAATTATGTTCATTTTCCACAAGGAGTAAAGAATTATTTAAAATACTGTCAGTTAGAAGAAGGTGATAGACCTTATACTTCTCGTTATATCGGAAGTTTAGTTTCTGATTTCCATAGAAACATGATTAAAGGAGGGATTTATTTATATCCAACTACTTCTAAAACTCCAAATGGTAAATTACGTTTGTTATACGAATGTAATCCTATGGCTTTTATTGCCGAACAAGCAGGAGGAAAAGCTTCGGATGGTTTTACAAGAATTATGGAAATTCAACCAACCGAATTACACCAACGCGTTCCGTTTTTTTGCGGAAGTAAAAACATGGTAGAAAAAGCAGAAGAATTTATGGAGAAAGCGAAGTAAATTCTTCAAATAATAAAAATAAAAAAAGCACAAATTCTAATGAGTTTGTGCTTTTGTATTTTAAAACAGTTTTGATTATCTGTTCATGTGTTGCATTTCATAAGTGAACGTGTCTAAATCCACATTCATATCTACTAATTTTAACGCTTTATCTACGATATAACCTACGTTTCCAGCAGTAAATCCTAGAGCTAAAGAAAAACGCGTTAATAAATCTTGTTGTTTGTCTCCTAAAACATCGTCGGCATACACCATTCTTGCTAAATCATACAAACGCTCTAAACGGTGCGAATGCATTAAAGGAGGATTAACTGGATATTTTAGAGGGTTTTCTAAAATTTCTTCATATTCTGCATGAGAAATTTCTAATTTGATGGATAATTTCTCTAGGAATTGTTTCTCATTAGGAGTAATTGTTCCGTCTGATAACGCAACTCTAACAATTGCTGAAAAGTGTCCTTTGTTTCTATTTCTAAAACCGCTATCGAATAAATCTGAAATTGACATGTTGTTTATTTTTTTTATTGCGGTAAAATTACACAAAAAATCTATTTTTTTACAACAATTTCACACGCTTTTATGACTAATTATTGGTTTACATATAAAAATAAATCGTAAGTTTGAATTTCACCTAATTAATAATAAAACTATGTCAGAATTTTGGATGTACTTTAATATTGGTCTAAAACACGTGTTAGATGTTAGCGCATACGATCATGTGTTGTTTTTAATAGCTTTGGTAATTCCATATGCTTTTAAAGATTGGAAAAAGGTATTTGTATTAGTGTCACTTTTTACACTGGGGCATACTTTAGCTTTACTTTTATCTGTTTTTGGTGTGGTTCAAATTCAAGCCAGTTTGGTAGAGTTTTTAATTCCTATTACCATTTTAATAACTGCTGTTTTTCAGCTTTTTACTGCTGGTAAAACAGCTAAAAATGAAAGCATCACTTTTGTAGCAATCGTAACATTATTCTTTGGAATTATTCACGGATTAGGGTTTTCTAATTATTTTAAAACCATATTACCCGGAAGCGCTTCTGATAAATTGTTACCGCTTTTAGAGTTTGCATTAGGTATAGAAGCTGCTCAAGTAATTGTTGTTTTGGTTGTTTTAATTATTTCCTATGTGGTGCAAACTTTTTTCCGTTTTTCAAAAAGAGATTGGACTTTGGTTATGTCGGCATTTATAATTGGTGTAGTTTTGCCAATGATTATAGAAAGTGAAATTTGGAACCGATAATGAAAAAGGAAAAAAAAGAGAAATACGATAAAGCGTATTTACGAATTGCCAAAGAATGGGGTAATTTATCCTATTGCCAGCGAAAAAAAGTGGGCGCAATTATTGTTAAAAATAAAATGATTATTTCTGATGGTTACAACGGAACTCCATCGGGATTTGAAAATTGTTGCGAAGATGATGCTAATATAACAAAGTGGTATGTGCTTCATGCTGAAGCAAATGCTATTTTAAAAGTGGCACGTTCTACACAATCTTGCGAAGATGCAACATTGTATATTACACTTTCACCTTGTAAAGATTGTAGTAAATTAATTCATCAATCGGGTATTAAACGAGTGGTGTATCATCAAGAATATAAAGATACTTCGGGAGTTGATTTTTTAAGGAAAGCCGGAGTTGAAGTAGAATTAATTGAAGATTTGAGCTAGAAAAATGAAGATGAATAAAGTATATTTTCCATTAGTAATCGCTGCTGCAGTTGCAGTGGGTTTGTTGCTAGGAAGTAAACTCAATCCTTCTACTGAAAACGCGTTTTTAACTAAAAATGCAAACAAAAACAAACTCAACAAACTTATCGATTTTATTGAAAAAGAATACGTTGATAGTCTCAATACCGATTCTATTGTTGATTTAACTGTTAACGGAATTCTTGAAAAACTCGATCCGCATTCGATTTACATTCCAAAGAGCGAATTACTTGCTGTTGAGCAAAGTATGCGTGGCGATTTTGTAGGAATTGGAGTCAATTTCTACATGTATAACGATTCGGTTACGATTATTAAACCAATTCCAAATGGACCTTCGGAAAAGGCAGGTTTAAAAGCGGGAGACCGAATTCTTTTTGCTGATAAATTTCAACTCTACAATAAAAAATTAGAGAACGACAGCTTGTTTTCTGTCTTAAAAGGAGAACAAGGTTCAAATGTAAAATTAACAGTTTATCGAAAATCTGAAAAGAAGAAATTTGCTGTAAATGTTACCCGGGATGTTATACCGATTAAGAGTGTCGATGTGGCTCAAATGGTAAATAAAACAACAGGGTATATCAAAATCAATCGCTTTGCAGAAAAAACCTACGATGAATTTTTATCGGGTTTAACCCAATTAAAAAAAGAAGGTGCTAATCATATTATTATCGATTTACGAGATAATGGAGGAGGTTATTTAGATTCAGCCGAAAAAATAGCCGATGAATTTTTAAAAAACAAAGAGTTAATTGTAAAAACAAAAAATAAAAAAGGAAAAATTGATACTACTCTTGCTACTGAAAAAGGAATTTTTGAAACAGGAAAAGTTAGTATTTTAATTAATGAAAATAGCGCTTCGGCAAGTGAAATTTTAGCAGGAGCCATTCAAGATAACGATAGAGGTTTAATCTACGGAAGACGCTCTTTTGGAAAAGGATTAGTTCAGCGCGAAATGCCTCTAGGCGATGGGTCGGCTGTACGATTAACCGTAGCTCGATATTACACCCCTTCGGGACGTTCTATTCAAAAGCCTTATGAAGACAAAGGGGAGAATTACTTTAATGAATTTGATAAGCGTTTTCAAAGTGGAGAGTTATACGATAAAGATAAAGTTAAAATTGCCGATAGTTTGAAATTCAAAACCAAAAAAGGAAGAATTGTTTATGGTGGAGGCGGTATAATGCCAGATATTTTTGTACCGTTAGAAGATTCGCACGGGTCAGAAGGTTTAACGATGTTAATGCAATCGGGATTAGTGAATTATTTCGTCTTTGAACAATTGGATCAAAACAGAAAGAAGTTTGAAAAAATTACCACCGAAGTTTTAGATAAAGAAATCAGAACTGGAAATTACTTTAATAATTTCAAGGAATATATGGCAAAAGGAGGCTTGCTTTTTAACTTAGACAATCAAAAGGAAAAAGTGCTATTTTATCTTCATGCAGAATTTGTGCGTCAATTGTTTAACGAAAAAACCTATTACCAATTAATTCTAAAGAAAGACGATATGGTGAATAAGGTGTTGAGTAAGTAATTTATTTTAGAATAGTTTTTTAAAAAGTTTTATTGAAAAATCGCTTAGTAAAATAACTTGAGATAGAACCATTAATCCAAGTATAACTAGGCATAAATAGGTTAAGCGTTCTTTATATCTTATGTTTTTAAGCATTTCTTCAAAGCTTAAAATATCATTTTTGTTAATTTCTTTGATTAAAAACCATATTAAAATCAGACCCAGAATTGATATAATTGTATGAGATGCAATTGTCAAATCATATAATTTTACTTCGTATGTTTTTGATAAAAAATGGATACTAGCTAATAAGAAATAAACGATTGATAATAAAATTCCCAAGTGAGAATTTTTTATAACGTAATAGGTGTCTCCAATATTTACATCAAAAGTTTCTTGAGGCTTAATAAAAGCTAAAACCAATATAATTGGTATTATGATTAAAAATGGTATGTAGGATTTGCTCAATATTAATTCCATGTACTACGGATTAAAAATTATTTCCCCAAAGCATCGTGCACCATTGTATGGTTTCCTTCGTTCCACAATGTTAAAATATCGGTAGCAACCGCAGCACCACTACCGGCAGCTATACTCAACTGACTTCTATGTCCGGCTAAAACGCCAGCTACATAAATGCCTTCAGTAACTAAATGGTCGGTGTTTTTCAATTGGATTCTATTTTTTATCGCTGGAATTTTCTGATGAGGTTCAATAAAACGCTCCAACCCTTCAATTGTAAACGGATTTCCAGCACCAATTGTAATAACTACATTTTTTGCTTGGTAAATAGATTTGTTTGTAGTAATTGTAAAATTTCCGGCTTCACCCAAAACAGAGATAACTTTCTCTCCATGAATTTGTTGTACATGTGGATAAGAGTTCGTCAAATGTTCCAAACTTTCATCCAATAATTCGCTTCCTAATTTCCCGGCAGAGATTCCATAAGCATTATTAAAAACAGCATTTTGTAATGAAGACGCTTTTTGATGTGCAATAATAGCAATCTTTTTATCTGTAGCAAATGGTTTGTTTTGAGCAGAACCTAAAATTAAAGCACACGAAACGCCAGAAACACCTGCGCCAATTACTAAAACATCAAGCATAATATTTTATTTTGTTTTATCTACAATAATTTTTGAATAACGCAATAGTACTAGTAATAAAACGGCACAAATACCAGCAACTACTCCAATTAATGCTACAGTACTTTGACCTTCAAACGGATTTGAATAATCAATTTGAATTAAATTAAAAATTATTAATCCTAAAGCAATGGCAATCGCCACATAAGTAAATATTTTCATTTTTGTAATTTTCTATATAAATAAACCTTTAACATTGGCAGCAAATAGTTTTACCGCTATAGCGAGTAAAATTACGCCAAATATTTTACGAATTACGCCTAATCCGTTATTTCCTAAAAAACGTTCAATTTTTCCAGACGATTTTAAAACAGCATAAACAACTACTACATTTAATACTATTGCAATTATAATATTTATTTTGTCATAAGCTGCACGAAGTGAAAGAATGGTTGTCATTGTTCCTGCGCCAGCAATTAATGGAAAAGCAATGGGTACAATTGAAGCTGTACTTGGGTTGTCTTCTTTGTACAATCTAATTCCTAAAATCATTTCTAATGCTAAAAAGAACAAAACAAACGAACCAGCTACGGCAAACGAATTAGCGTCAATACCAATTAATTTAAGGATTTCTTCTCCAACAAATAAAAAGGCTATCATTATTACAGCTGCCACAATTGTTGCCTTTTCCGACTGAATGTGTCCCATTTTACTGCGTAAATCCACAATAATCGGAATACTTCCTACAATATCAATTACTGCAAAAAGAATCATCCCAATTGTAAATACGTCTTTCCAATTAATTCCTAATTCCATACAAACTGAATATTTCTGCAAATATAAGGATATTGAACAAAGTACGATTTTAATTTAACGATACATTATCAATTACAAGGGCAAAAATCAAGGGCAAATTCAAGTAGCTATACGATTTAAACGCAAATCCCGAAGCTTCGGGAGCAAAGGTTTTTCGCAAAGAGCGCCAAGAAGAAAGTGAAACGTCCGAAGCTTCGGACTCGGTGTGTCTCTAATCAACGCAATCAAATTCATGAAATCTCAGTGTAGCTCTGTGAAAATTTAATCACAAAGAGCGCCAAGTTTTTTTTACAAATAATTACAAAAGAACTCTGTGAAACTTTGTTTTAAAAAAATCCGTCATCATTCGCGCTTCGTAGAATCTGTGTCATCCGCGTGCCAATATCAAGTTCGATTTAAAATCTGAAAATCTAAATTCAAAATCGTATCTTTGCACTTTAATATACACCTATATGTTTCAGCTAAATAAAACCATCGTCTCGGAAGAAATCTTTGAAAAAGAATTTGTTTGTAACCTATCAGCTTGTAAAGGAGCTTGTTGCGTTGACGGAGATGCTGGGGCACCTTTAGATGAAGCAGAAACTAAAATTTTAGCCGAAATTTATCCAAAAGTAAAACCGTTTCTTCGCCCTGAAGGAATAAAAGCTATTGAAGAACAAGGAACACATGTTACATCTGATTTTGGTGAATTAGAAACACCACTTATTGAAGGGAGAGATTGTGCGTATGTAATTTTTGATGGAAAAACGGCGCTTTGCGGAATTGAGCAAGCCTATAATCAAGGAATTGTAGATTGGAAAAAACCAGTTTCTTGTCATTTATATCCTATCCGTGTTAAAGAATATTCTGATTTTGCTGCCGTTAATTATCATAAATGGCATATTTGTTCAGATGCTTGTGCTTTAGGAGAAGAATTAGGTGTTCCGGTATATCAATTCGTAAAAGAAGCACTGGTTAGAAAATTCGGACAAGAATGGTTTGACGAGTTAGATAAAGTAGCTCAGGATTTAAAAAAATAACCTCTTTTTTTTATCTAAAAATCTTATGTGAATAGCTGATTTTTCAGTTACTCACAAGGTTTTAACTTTTGTTTCAACTGTTTTTAAGTAATTGACAATCAGGTAATTAAAAACCTATATTAATTTACTGACAATTTTCAACTTTGTTAAAAACTTCGCATAATTGTGAATAAGTTTGGCTTTCATTTCTCGTTTCAAATGACAAACTTTGTAATCCCCAAATAAGTCATTTAACCAATCATTAACATTATAAAAATCAAATAGCTATGTCTATAGTAGAGCCTATTTTGCAAGAAAACAAAGATCGATTCGTAATTTTTCCAATCAAACACCAAGATATTTGGGAATGGTATAAAAAACAAGAAGCGTGTATTTGGACTGCAGAAGAAATCGATTTACATACCGATTTGAACGATTGGAATAATAAATTAAATGATGATGAAAAATATTTCATTAAACACATTTTAGCATTTTTTGCTGCTTCTGATGGAATCGTAAACGAAAATTTGGCTGAAAATTTTGTAAATGAAGTACAATATCCAGAAGCTAAATTTTTCTACGGATTTCAAATCATGATGGAAAACATTCACAGCGAAACCTATTCGTTGTTGATTGATACCTATGTAAAAGATGAAGTAGAAAAAAATAAATTATTTCATGCGATTGAAACATTTCCTGCGATTAAGGAAAAAGCACAATGGGCATTAAAATGGATTGAATCAGATTCTTTTGCAGAACGTTTAATTGCATTTGCTGCTGTTGAAGGAATTTTCTTCTCAGGTTCGTTTTGTTCTATTTATTGGTTAAAAAAACGTGGATTAATGCCGGGATTAACGTTTTCAAACGAATTAATCTCTCGTGACGAAGGAATGCATTGCGATTTTGCAGTTCATTTACATTCACATCATATTGTGAATAAAGTACCAAAAGAAAGAATTACTGAAATTATAGTTGATGCTTTAAATATCGAGCGTCAGTTTATTACAGAGTCACTTCCGGTAAGTTTAATAGGAATGAATGCGACTTTAATGACACAATATTTAGAGTTTGTTACTGATAGATTGTTAGTAGAATTAGGTTGCGATAGAGTGTATAATTCTTCAAATCCGTTTGATTTTATGGACATGATTTCATTACAAGGAAAAACAAATTTCTTTGAAAAACGTGTAGCTGAATATCAAAAAGCAGGTGTAATGAATTCTGATTCTGAGTCTGGCAAAATTAGCTTCGACGCTGATTTCTAAAAATATTTAAACACATAGGCACATAGTTTTTTCTTAGAGTTTAAGACATTATACTTTTTAAAAGTTGACAAAGTACTATGTGTATTCAGAATGAACTATCTAAATCTGTTTTTTTAAAAGTTTTATCTATGTTTCTATGTGTTTAAAAAAATACAAAGCGCTATAAAATGTCGGGAGACTTGCGCTTGAATTCAATTAATAATAATCGAAAATAGAGAAGGGATTGTCTGTTTTCAAAAAACTAAAAAGCTTATGTATGTAGTAAAAAGAGATGGCCATAAGGAGCCAGTAATGTTCGACAAAATCACTGATAGAATTAAAAAACTATGTTATGGATTAAATGACATGGTAGATGCTGTAAAAGTGGCAATGCGTGTAATTGAAGGTTTATACGACGGAGTAACCACTTCTGAATTAGATAATTTAGCAGCAGAAACCGCAGCATCTATGACTGTTTCTCATCCAGATTATGCGCAACTTGCAGCTCGTATAGCAATTTCTAACTTACATAAGAATACAAATAAATCATTCTCGGAAACGATGAATGAAATGTATCATTACGTAAATCCTAGAACGAATCAAGAAGCACCTTTAATTTCTGATGAGGTGTATGAAGTAATTAAAGCCAATGCTGAATTTTTAGATTCTCATATTATATATACTCGCGATTTTAACTATGATTATTTTGGTTTTAAAACCTTAGAACGTTCGTATTTATTACGAATTAATGGTAAAATCGTAGAGCGTCCACAACACATGTTAATGCGTGTTTCTGTTGGAATTCACATGAATGATTTAGAAGCAGTAATTGAAACTTACGACTTAATGTCTAAAAAATTCTTTACTCACGCAACGCCAACTTTATTCAATGCCGGAACTCCAAAACCTCAAATGTCTTCATGTTTCTTGTTAACCATGAAAGATGATAGTATTGATGGTATTTACGATACTTTAAAACAAACGGCTAAAATTTCACAATCTGCCGGAGGAATTGGTTTGGCTATTCACAATGTTAGAGCTACTGGTTCTTACATCCGCGGAACAAATGGAACCTCAAACGGAATTGTTCCAATGTTGCGTGTTTTTAATGACACCGCTCGTTATGTAGATCAAGGTGGAGGAAAACGTAAAGGAAGTTTTGCTATTTATTTAGAAACTTGGCATGCTGATATTTTTGAATTTTTAGATTTAAAAAAGAATACAGGTAAAGAAGAAATGCGTGCAAGAGACTTGTTTTTTGCCATGTGGACTTCTGATTTATTCATGAAACGTGTTGAAGAAGATGCAAATTGGACCTTAATGTGCCCTAACGAATGCCCTGATTTAGATAATGTGTACGGAGACGAGTTTGAAGCATTATATACTTCTTACGAAGCAAAAGGAAAAGGAAGAAAAACAATTAGAGCACGTGAATTATGGGAAAAAATTCTTGAATCTCAAATAGAGACAGGAACGCCATACATGTTATATAAAGATGCTGCAAACAGAAAATCAAATCAAAAGAATTTAGGAACTATTCGTTCTTCTAATTTATGTACTGAAATTATGGAGTATACGTCTCCAGATGAAATTGCAGTATGTAACTTAGCTTCTATTTCGTTGCCAATGTTTGTTGAAAACGGAAAATTTGATCATGAATTGTTGTTTACGGTAACAAAACGAGTAACACGTAACTTAAATAAAGTAATTGATAGAAATTATTATCCAGTAAAAGAAGCAGAAAATTCAAACATGCGTCATCGTCCGGTAGGATTAGGTGTGCAAGGTTTGGCAGATGCTTTTATTATGATGCGTTTGCCTTTTACAAGTGATGAAGCTAAAAAAGTAAACCAAGAAATTTTTGAAACCTTATACTTTGCAGCTGTTACGGCTTCAATGGAAATGGCAAAAGAAGAAGGGCCATATTCAACATTTGAAGGTTCTCCAATTTCTAAAGGAGAATTCCAACACAACCTTTGGAATATTAAAGACGAAGAACTTTCTGGTCGTTGGGATTGGGCAAGTTTAAGAAAAGAAGTTATGGCAAATGGAGTAAGAAACTCATTATTAGTTGCGCCAATGCCAACAGCCTCAACATCTCAAATCTTAGGAAATAACGAAGCTTTTGAACCTTACACTTCTAATATTTATACAAGAAGAGTATTGTCGGGAGAATTTATCGTAGTAAACAAACATTTATTACACGACTTAGTGGATAGAGGATTGTGGAACGAAACATTAAAGCAAGAAATTATGCGTCATAATGGATCGGTACAACATATCGATAGAATTCCAGCCGATTTAAAAGAATTATACAAAACCGTTTGGGAAATGTCAATGAAAGACATTATCGACATGTCGCGTCAAAGAGGTTATTTCATTGATCAATCACAATCGTTAAACTTGTTTATGCAAGATGCGAATTATGCAAAATTAACTTCGATGCATTTTTACGCTTGGAAATCAGGTTTAAAAACCGGAATGTATTACTTAAGAACAAAAGCGGCAGTAGATGCGATTAAGTTTACTTTAAATAACGATAAAGTAGCCGCCCCAATTGAAGTACAACCACAAACAGAGGTTAAAAAAGTGGAAGCTATTGCGGTTTTAGAAGAACCAGCGGAAATGACTGCTGAAGAATACAGAGCAATGGTAGAAATGGCAAGAAATGCCGGACCAGAAGATTGTGAAATGTGCGGTTCTTAATTATAGAATAGAATATATAAAATAGAATTTAGAAAACAGCCATCACACGATGGCTGTTTTTGTTTTAAAAAATTGCGTTTCAATTCGTACATTTGAAAAAAATAAACAGATTATGTCAAAAGATAAAAAAGGAGTTCATACCGGATTCATAGAAAAAGACGCAGACGGAAATTATTTCTGTGGCGAATATTTGTTGGATTACCAATACACAGAAAAAAGTTTTAAAGTAGGAGATGAAATCAACATCAAATCGGTAATTGTAAATCCGAGTGATAAAAGCTACAATCAGTATCCAAAAAAATCGAGAAATTTCTTTTTGGCAAACGAAAAAGAATAGTTCTAAAATCTAAAATCCGCAATTTTCAATCTAGAATCACATGATGCAATGGGAACAATTATTGTCCTTAAAAAGACAAGGCGATACCAGTAAACGTTTACGTAAAGAGCAAGACGACACGCGTTTAGGTTTTGAAGTCGATTATGATCGAATTATTTTTTCTGCCGCTTTTAGAAGTTTGCAAGACAAAACGCAAGTCATTCCGCTTTCTAAAACCGATTTTGTACACAATCGATTAACGCATAGTTTGGAAGTTTCGGTTGTGGGTCGTTCATTAGGACGTTTAGTTGGAAAGCAAATCATTGCAAATTATCCGCATTTACAAGAAGTTCATGGTTATCAAGCTAATGATTTTGGTGCTATTGTAGCCGCTGCAGCCTTGTCGCACGATATTGGAAATCCACCATTTGGACATTCAGGAGAAAAAGCCATTGGCGAATATTTCAAAACTGGAAACGGATTGCAATACAAAGATCAATTGACTGAAAAAGAATGGCAAGATTTGATAGATTTTGAAGGAAATGCTAACGGATTTTCGGTTTTAGCAGCTTCCCGTGAAGGAATTGAAGGTGGTTTGCGTATTTCGTATGCAACTTTAGGTGCTTTTATGAAATATCCAAAAGAAAGTTTGCCCAAAAAACCAACCTCAAAAATTTGTGATAAAAAATACGGTTTCTTTCAATCCGATAAATCTTTTTTTAACGAAGTGGCTGCTGAATTAGGATTAATTTCAAACAAATCAGGAAATGATATTGGATTTGAGCGTCATCCGTTAGCGTATTTAGTAGAAGCAGCTGATGATATTTGTTATACGATTATCGATTTTGAAGATGGGATTAATTTAGGCTTAATTCAAGAAGAATTTGCTTTAGAATACTTAATTAAATTAGTAAAAAACGGTATCGATACTAAAAAATACAACGAACTTATTACGAAGGAAGACAGAATTAGTTATTTGCGAGCATTGGCTATTGGAAGCTTAATCAATGATGCAGTGGCAGTTTTTATGAAAAATGAAAAAGCTATTTTAGCCGGAGAATTTCCATTTGCTTTGATGGATAAAAGTCAGTATAAAGCCCAAATGAACGACATTATTCAGATTAGCGTAAAAAACGTCTATCAAAGTAAGGAAGTTATTCAAAAGGAAGTCATGGGTTATAAAATTATTAATAATTTGTTAGATGGATTTTGCACTGCTTACAATAAAAAAGTAAACGGTACTGCTTCAAACTATGATGAATTACTTTTAAAATTATTACCAGAACGTTTTCAATTTCAAAAAGAAAATTTATACGATAGATTATTACATATTTGCCATTTCGTTTCTTTATTAACAGATGGTAAAGCATTAGAATTATATAAGACTATTCAGGCAAACAAAAGTTAAAATGTAAAATTGGAGTAAAAAAATTTTGATTTTATTTGTAAAATGCTAATTTTGTTAGAATTAAATCAATTTTAACCCCAATTTAATCATGAAAAAACAATTACTATTTTTATTTAGTGCTTTGTTTGTTTTTTCTTTAAGTTTTGGTCAGTCTAACACTGATAAAAACAAGGAAAAGTCTAGCAAATCTGCTAATGTAGCATCTGTTAATAAGCAATTAACAAAGAAGCAAGCAAAGGCAGTAAGAAAAAAACATGCTAAAAATTTAGCAAAATCTCCTTTCAAAAAAACATTATTGCTTTCTAAACAGGAAAGAAAGGCTGCGGCAATTCCTCCAAACAAGTACTATGAAACCGAATGGGAATTAACAATGGATCCAGAAACAGGAAAGCCTACTCCTGAAAAACTGATACAAGTAAGAGAACAATTAAAAAGAGAAAGACAAAATGCTTTAGCTTCAGGTAGAACACCAGGAGATGCTTCAGATAACAATTGGGTTGAAAGAGGTCCTAATAATGTTGGAGGTAGAGTTAGAGCCATTATGTTTGATCCTAATGACGCTACTTTTAAGAAAGTTTTTGCAGGTGGAGTAAGTGGTGGTTTGTGGGTTAATAATGATATTACTACAAACACGGCTTGGACAAGAGTAGGTATTCCTGAAAACTTATCAGTTTCAGCAATAACTTATGATCCAAATAATACGAATACTTTTTATTTAGGAACAGGTGAATCGTATGTTGGTGGTGATGTAAATGGAGATGGTGTATGGAAATCAACAGATGCAGGTGTTACTTGGACAAAAGTTTTTGGAGGGATTACAGGTCCAACTTCTTTTCAATCAGCAGCAGATTTAACTATTGATAGCCCTGCAGGAATAGCTGGTAATTACGCTTGTTATCCAACAACTGCTTTTGGAATAAACCCTGTTGCGCCAATAACAGCTAACGTTGTTTTAGTAAGTGATAATGTAGCACCATCTTCTGATGGATGTGAAACAATAACAAATGCAGCAGCGTTAAATGGTAAAATTGCACTTATAAGAAGAGGTAGTTGTACTTTTGTTTTAAAAGTAAAAGCAGCTCAAAATGCAGGTGCAATTGGTGTGATTATGATGAATAATGTAGCAGGAACTCCAGTTGCTATGGGTGGTGATGATCCAACCATTACGATACCATCAATAATGATATCACAAGAAAATGGAGATTTAATAGAGGCTGCTCTTTTATCTGGTGCAGTTACAGCTACTTTAAATCCTGTTGTAGCAGGTGCGTTTACTGGTAATTTAGTACCAGGACAACAACATATCAATGATATTAAAGTTAGAAACAATGGTGGCGTTTCTGAAATATTTGTAGCAGTAGGTGATACTTTCTATAGTGCTGCCAACCAAGCAACATATTTAGGAGGACCAGCTTTTGGTTTATATAAGTCGACAAACGGTGGGGCAAGCTGGACTTTATTAACTTTGCCTTTAACAGTAGATAGAAATAGAACATGTCCAAATGATATTGAAATTGGACCTGATAATACAATATGGCTAGCAACTACAAATAGTACGGTTTATGGTGATGGTGGAGGAAGAATTATGTCTTCTACAAATGGTACAACTTTTACAAATAGACATACAGTTCCTTCGGGAAAAAGAACTCAAATTGCAGTGTCTGCTACAAATGCTAATAAAATTTATGTGTTGTCTGAAGATTCTACAAATGGTGAAGCGAATATTTACTTAACAACTAATGGGTTTTCTACCGTTACTACTTTAGCTGAACCTGCTGCAATTCATGGGACAACAGCTACAGATTTTTGTAGAAGACAAGCTTTTTATGATTTAACAATTACTGTTGATCCTACAAATGATGCTATAGTTTATATAGGTGGAATTGATATTCATAGGTCATCAAATAGTGGTGGATCTTGGCAAACAATTTCAAAATGGTCTTCTGGATATGGTACCGGAGTTTCTGTTGCGCATGCAGATCAGCACGCAATGGCTTTTAGACCCGGAAATTCTAATCAGGCCATATTTGGTCATGATGGAGGTGTAAGTTACGCGTCGAGTTTATCTACAGCAGCTTCTTCTACGACAGCAATAGCAACAAGAGTAAATGGTTTAAATATTACTCAGTTTTATAGTGTAGGTGTTGCTCCAACACAGGTAGTAAGTGGTTTAACAGGAGAATATTTTGCTGCAGGAGCACAAGATAATGGTACGCAATATTTTGCAAATGCCTCTGCTGGTTTAAATTCAACAACGCAATCACAAGGAGGAGATGGTGCATATACTTTGTTTGATCAAGGGGCTGATAAATATTATATTTCAAATTATGTTTATAACAATAGTATAAATTATAGACCAGTAAGTGGATTAACAAGGGTAATAAATAATGAAAGTTTTAATAATGGTGCTTTTATAGCTCCTATGGCTTTAGATTCTAATTTAGACATATTATATTCTGATTATTCAACTTCATTAGGGGCTTTTCAAATTAGAAGGTATAAGAACTTAAAGTCTGGAACTGTACAAAAAACAATTTTAACAAATGCTTTATTAACTGCTTCACCAACTGCAATAACTGTTTCTCCTTATACAACTACTACATCATTATTGCTTGTTGGTACTAGACTGGGAAAATTACTTAGAGTTTCTGTTTCAAATCCAACGACTACAGCAACCCCATCTACAACTTGGACCGATATCACAGGACCATCTTTTGTAGGAAGTATCTCTGATGTAGAATACGGAGCATCAAATAATGAAATTTTTGTTACTATTCATAATTACAATGTTGTTAGTATATGGTATACTAAAGACGGAGGAACTACTTGGTTAAATAAAGAAGGGAATTTTCCAGACATACCAGTTAAATCAATTTTACCAAATCCTTTAAAAAATGTGGGTGGTTTTGCTACCGAAGTAATTATTGGAACTGAATTAGGGGTGTGGTATTGTAATAATTTTGATTCGGCAACTCCGGTTTGGAATCAATCATATAATGGAATGAGCAATGTAAAGGTTGTTGATTTAGATATGAGAAATGATTATACAGTTTATGCAGCTACTTATGGAAGAGGTGTTTTTTCGGGTATGTTTACAAATACTACACTTTCATCTTCTGATTTTTCTCAATCAAATAATATAAAAATTTATCCTAATCCTGCTAAAGAATTAATTAATATAGCTATTTCAAATTATTTAGGGGATTTAAAAGTAGAAATGTTTGATATAAACGGTAGATTAGTAAATACTAAATCGGTAGATTTTTCTGGTAATTATTCAATCGAGTTAAACGCATTAACTGCTGGAGTATATATCGTTAAATTAACGGGAACAAACTTAAATTATTCAGAGAAAATAGTTGTAAACTAGTTCTGAACTAAAGATTTTAAAAAGCCGGTGAATTTTATTCACTGGCTTTTTTGTTTTATATCATTAGGTTTCTTTTAAAGGATTATTCTAAAGTTTTGTATGCTTTCCAATGCAAATAAGAATTTTGTTTTGTAATGGAATAAAACGAGTAAAATATATAGCTTTTCTTTTTCTAAAGAAGTTAGAAGATTGTATAAAATAAAAAACCTCTCCATTGGAGAGGTTTTAATATGTTGCTAATAAAGATTATTAAGCTTCAAACGGAACTACAGATACATATGATTTGTTTTCCGCTTTCTTTTGGAATTTTACAACTCCATCAACTTTAGCATGTAAAGTATGATCTTTTCCCATGTAAACATTTTCACCTGGGTTGTGCTTAGAACCTCTTTGTCTAACAATGATGTTTCCAGCAATAGCAGCTTGACCACCATAAATCTTAACGCCTAAACGTTTCGATTCTGATTCTCTACCATTCTTCGAACTACCGACACCTTTCTTGTGAGCCATGATGTTATATTTTAAATGTTATTCTTCAGTTTTTGGTTTTTTAGTCGCTTTTGCTTTTGGCTTAACTTCTTCAGTAGTTGTAGCTGTTTCAACTTCAACTTCTTTTTTAGCAGCTTTTTTCTTAGCTCCAGCAGCAACAATTCCTTCAATTAAAATTTGAGTGAATGATTGTCTGTGACCGTTTTTCTTTTTGTAACCTTTTCTTCTTTTCTTTTTGAAGACAATTACTTTATCACCTTTTAAGTGTTGTAACACTTTGGCTTCTACAGAAGCTCCTTCTACAGCTGGGGCGCCTAAAGTTACTGTTCCGTTTTCATCTAATAAAAGAACTTTGTCAAAAGAAACTTTAGTTCCTTCTTCTGAAGCTAAACGGTGAACATAAACCTTTTGGTCTTTGCTTACTTTGAATTGTTGCCCTGCTATCTCTACGATTGCGTACATAACAATGATTTTAGTTAAAAATTTTAAGGTTGCAAATATACAATAATTTATAAACCAAACAACTATTCTTTAGATTAAAATAACGAAAAATATATTTTAGTCATTTTTTTTAAATTTAAATTGCATTTTATTGTAACATTATTTCGAAATTGCGTCTTATTAAAATTATATCAACAAATTAATAACGTATGAAAAAATCTTTAATGGCTTTAGGAACTGCACTTATGCTTGGCGGAACTGCTTCAGCTCAAAAAGTAACATTCGAAGAGTTTGATTTAGACAACGGACTACACGTTGTGTTACATCAAGACAATTCGGCTCCAGTAGTAATTACTTCGGTTATGTACCACGTAGGAGCAAAAGACGAACAGCCAAATCGAACAGGATTTGCACACTTTTTTGAACACCTTTTATTTGAAGGTACAAAAAATATTGGTCGTGGTGATTGGTTTAAACTAGTTACAGCAAATGGTGGAAACAACAATGCAAATACTACAGACGACAGAACGTATTATTATGAAGTTTTTCCTTCAAATAATTTAGAATTGGCAATTTGGATGGAGTCTGAAAGACTAATGCATCCTGTAATCAACCAAATAGGTGTTGATACACAAAACGAAGTTGTTAAAGAAGAAAAAAGATTACGTGTTGACAATCAGCCTTATGGGAACTTAATTAAAGCTGTAAAGCAAAATATGTTTAAAGTGCATCCATATAAATGGACTACCATTGGAGAAATGGAACATTTAGATGCTGCAACTTTAGAAGAATTCTTAGCTTTTAATAAAAAATTCTATGTGCCTAATAATGCTGTTTTAGTAATTGCAGGACAATTTGATAAAGCGCAAGCTAAAGAATGGGTGAATAAATATTTTAGCTCAATTCCAAAAGGTGCTCCTGTAACTCGTCAAAAAGTTGAAGAAGCTCCTATTACACAAGAATTTAAAGCTTCTTGGGAAGATCCAAACATTCAAATTCCTATGTTGGTTGCTTCTTACAGAACTCCTTCAATGAAATCTCGCGATGCAAGAATTTTAGATATGATTTCTACTTATTTATCAGATGGTAAAAGTTCTAAGTTGTACAAAAAAATTGTTGACGATAAAAAAATGGCTTTACAAATTGGAGCTTTCAATTATAGTCAAGAAGATTATGGTATGTATTTAATTTATGGTTTACCAATGGGAACTAATACAACAGAATCTATCTTAAAAGAAATTGACGAAGAAATTGTTAAAATGCAAACAGAATTAATTTCTGAAAACGATTTTCAAAAACTTCAAAACAAATTTGAAAGTAACTATGTAAGTAATAATGCTTCTGTGGAAGGAATAGCTGATAACTTAGCAACTTACTACATGTTATATGGTGATATCAACTTAATTAATACTGAAATTGATATTTATCGTTCTATTACAAGAGAAGAAATCAGAGAAACAGCAAAAAAATACCTAAACTCAAACCAAAGAATGATTTTAGATTATGTTCCTGCTAAAGACAAAGCTCAAAACTAAGATCGAAAGAATATGAAAAAATTTATATACATCGCAGCCAGTTTATTTTTAACAATAACTATGCAAGCTCAAGATAGACCACAACCAAAAGCAGGTCCTGCTCCAACTATTAACATTAACAAGCCACAAAGTTTTGTGCTTAAAAATGGTTTAAAAGTGTTAGTCGTTGAAAATCATAAATTACCAAGAGTATCTTTTAACTTAACATTAGACAATCCTCCTTATGCAGAAGGTGCTAAAAAAGGAGTTTCAGATATTTTAAGTTCAATGATTGGGAATGGAACAGAAACAGTTTCAAAAAATGCTTTCAATGAAGAAATTGATTTCTTAGGAGCTAATATTGGCTTTTATTCATCTGGAGCATATGCTAGTGGATTGTCTAGATATTCAAAAAGAATATTAGAATTAATGGCAGACGGAGCTTTGAATCCTTTATTTGTTCAAGAAGAATTTGAAAAAGAAAAAGAAAAAATAATCGAAGGATTAAAATCTAGTGAGAAAAGCGTTAGCGCTATTGCGGGTAGAGTTGAAAATGTTTTAACTTACGGTAAAGAACACTATAAAGGTGAATATACTAGCGAAGAAACATTAAATAATGTAACATTAAACGATGTAATTTTAAACTATAACACGTATTTTGTTCCTGCAAATGCTTATTTAGTAATTGTTGGTGATGTTAATTTTAAAGAAGTTAAAAAAGAAGTTGAAAAACTTTTTGGAAAATGGAAAAAAGCTACAGCTCCTCAATTGTCATACTCTAATCCAAAAGATGTTCAATATAGCCAAATTAACTTTATCGATATGCCAAACGCAGTTCAATCTGAAATTGCTTTGGTAAACTTGTCAAATTTAAAAATGACAGATAAAGAATACTTTGCAGCTTTATTGGCTAACCAAATTTTAGGTGGCGGTGGAGAAGGAAGATTATTCTTAAACTTACGTGAAAAACACGGTTGGACATACGGAGCTTATTCTTCAATTGGTTCAGGTAAATACATTAATAAATTTCGTTCAGGTTCGTCTGTTAGAAATGTAGTAACAGATAGTGCTGTTGTAGAAGTTTTTAATGAATTAAAAAGAATTAGAACAGAATTAGTTTCTGAAGAAGATTTAAAAAATGCTAAAGCAAAATACATTGGAAACTTTGTAATGCAAATTGAAAAACCATCAACAATTGCGGGTTATGCATTAAATAAAGAAACTCAAGGTTTGTCAGATGATTTTTACGAAAACTACATTAAAAATATTAATGCAGTTACTGCAGAAGATATTAAAAATGCAGCAAATAAATATTTCTTAGCAGATAAAACAAGAGTTGTAATTGTAGGAAAAGCAGCCGATGTTTTACCTGGTTTAGAAGCAATGAGTAAAGCTGAAAAATTACCAATTTTCTATTTTGACAAATATGGTAATCCTACAGAAAAACCAGAGGTTAAAAAACCAGTTCCAGCAGGTGTAACAGCTCAATCGGTTTTAAATAATTACATCAATGCAATTGGTGGTGAAAAAGCAGTTAAAAACGTAAAAACGTTAGCTGTTTACTCATCAGGAACAGTTCAAGGAACAGCTTTAGAATTAGTTGTTAAAACGACATCTAAAAAACTAGGTGTTGAAATGAAGGCTATGGGAATGACAATGATGAAACAAGTAGTTAATGAAAAAGAAGCTTACATGGTACAACAAGGTCAAAGACAGGATTTCAAAGACCAAGAGTTAAAAGACATGCAGGCTGATGCTACTACTTTTAAAGAATTAGCTTTATTAACAGATAAAGATGTTACTTTAACTGGTATAGAAAACATCAATGGAACAGATGCTTATGCTATTAAAAGCGGAAAATCTACTTATTTCTATGACGTAAAAACTGGATTTAAAGTAGCAGAAGCTAAAGAATTAGAGCAAGCGGGTCAAAAAATGACACAAACTACTTACTACCAAGATTATAAAGATGTAAAAGGATTAAAATTCCCTTACAAAACAATCATGAATGTAGGTATTGAAATCGAATTAACTACTACTGAAGTTAAAATTAACGAAGGTGTAACGGATGCCGATTTTAAATAAATAAAGCATAAATTACTAAGAGCGCTCAAGAAATTGAGCGCTTTTTTTATTTTCTACTAGAAAAATATACACCAATTAAAACAATTAATGCACCCAATAACTGAATTAACGAAAGGGTTTCATTCATAAATAAAGAGCCTAATGTAAAAGCAACTACAGGAATTATATAAGTTACTGAAGAAGCAAATACAGGTGATGAAAGCTGAATTAACTTAAAGAATAATATGTTTGAAAA
The DNA here is from genome assembly GCF_009495795.1 of Flavobacterium sp. LMO6. Classification (NCBI taxonomy): domain Bacteria; kingdom Pseudomonadati; phylum Bacteroidota; class Flavobacteriia; order Flavobacteriales; family Flavobacteriaceae; genus Flavobacterium; species Flavobacterium sp. LMO6. The sequence continues at coordinate 32,817 of NZ_WIBH01000004.1, forward strand.
TCCGGTTCCAACAATTCCTAAAACAGCAATAAAACCTAATGATGTTTGTACTTTAGTTTCGTGAATTATATCAAAAAATCCTGTAAAATACAAAACGATTAATGCAGGAATAAACATAATTACAAAATTTCCGGTACTTATTGTTAGTGGTTTTAAATCAGATAAATATTTCTTAATTAAGTTAACATTAATGCCATAAAATATAGAAGCAATTATGATTAATATGGCATAATAATAATTTTCGGTTGTGTTTTCTCCACCTCCAAATAATACTAATAACACACAGCCAAAAAAACCAATAATTACACCAAATATTTGTCTTCGTTGTACGTCTAATCCAAAAAAGAAAAGGCCAACTAATAATGTGTTTAATGGTGTTAGTGAATTTAAAATGGAACTTACTGAACCATCAATTTTTGATAGTGCTATTGCAAACAAATAAGCAGGAACAAATGTTCCAAAAAGAGAGGTTAATGCAATATATTTCCATTTGTATAATGGAATTTTTGAAATATGTTTGTATCCTACAATCATTAAAAAAATGGCAGCAAATAAAATACGTAAACTTCCTAGTTGAATAGAATTTACGCCTTTTAAGCCAAACTGCATTAAAATAAAAGAACTTCCCCAAACGCAGCCTAAAAAGCCTAATAAATACCATTTTGTCGAATTGTTTTCCATAGCATAATTTTATCTGTCAAAATTCAGTCTTTATTTTTAAAATCACACTATGAATTTTTGTAATTTTGCAAAGTCTTTATTTAGAGACAAATAATTTAATTTAAACGTGTATGAAAAATTTAAAAAATATCGGTTTTACTCTTCTAATTGCGCTAACTTTTGCAAGTTGTAAACAAGAAAGTAAAGAAGTAGCTTCAGAAGTTGCTAAAAAAGAGGTGGTTTCAGAAGCTGATTTAGCTAAAATGCAAACTGCTAGCTTTACAATTGATGGTATGACTTGTGCTATGGGTTGTGCTAAAACAATTGAAAATAAATTAGCTAATCAAGATGGAGTAGGAGAAGCTGTTGTGGATTTTGATACTAAAATAGCGACGGTTAAATTTGATGCTGAAAAGCAATCGTTAGAATCGTTAACTAAAACCATTGAAGCTGTTGCTGGTGGTGATTCTTATAAAGTAACAGAATCGAAAGAAATGTAATTAATTTTGTTGTTCTGAACTTGTTTAAGTTTGTTGAATCTTCGATTAATTCTGTTTTAATTCTAAATTTTTAGAAGCTTAATCGAGTTCAGAATAACAATACATATTTACTTCCACTCCAAAGTTTCCATAATTCTTTTCATATCTTCTTTTAGATATTGTGCGGCAGGGTAAATAGAATCGAAATTAGGTTTTGCATAAAAATATACACTTCCTACTATAAAGTTTTTTGTGCTATCAGTTGCGTAAAACTGAGCATTTGTTGCCGCATTTCCGCCTACTTCATAAAACATTCCGTAGACTTTTTTGTTGTCATTTATAAAAGGTTGCTCTATAATGTCATCTGCTTTTACTACGTGGTTGTAAGTTAGTGTTTGAGCATCTCGCAATAATTTATCGATGTCATTATTTACCGATTTATGTGTAATGTAAATCGTAGCTTTCATTTTTGGATAATTAATCTCAAATGAACAAGACTTGTTTTTTATTGTAGTTAAATCGTTTTTTTCAAAAGTAAATAAACAATCAGAATCTAGTTCGGAGTATTTAGAGCGTGGATATTCTAAACTCAAATGACTTTTTGGTTTTGGTACTGCGTCATCTCCGCAAGAAATAAACAGTAAGAACAAACTTAAAAAACTAATTTTCAATATTTTTTGTATCATGATTACTATAACGTAACTTTTATTTGTTTTATTCTTCTCTTATCTACATTTTCGATTGTAAAAATAAGATTATGAAATGTTATTTTCTGACTTTTTTTAGGGAAATTACCCGAAATTTCTAGTAAAAATCCAGCTAAAGTTTCGGCTTCTCCTTTTTGTCTTTCAAATTCTTCTTCGTTAACATCAATTATTCGATAAAAATCTTTTAAACTAATTTTTCCTTCAAATAAAAAGTTGTTATCATCAATCTGAGAATAAATCAAATCTTCATCGTCAAATTCATCACTTATATCGCCTACGATTTCTTCCAAAACATCTTCTAAAGAAATAATTCCCGATGTTCCACCATATTCGTCAACAACAACTGCCAAGTGGCTTTTCATGCTTTGAAAATCTTTCAATAAATCGTCTAGTTTCTTGTTTTCAGGAACAAAAAAGGGTTCGCGTAAAAGTTCTACCCAATTGAAATTATCGTTGTCAATATGTGGAATTAAGTCCTTAATAAACAAAATACCTTCAATTTGGTCGATATTTTCTTTATAAACAGGAATTCGCGAATATCCTTTTTCAATAATTTTAGGCATTATTTCCTTAAAAGTTTCTTCAATATTTAAGGAAAAAACATCAATTCTTGGACTCATTACTTGTCGGACTTCGGTATTTCCAAAAGTTACAATGCCTTCTAATATTTTCTGTTCTCCATCTGTGGTGTCTGACTGCGAAGTTAATTCTAGCGCTTGAGAAAGTTGGTTTACTGAAAAATTTCCTTTTTGTACATTCAGTTTCTTTTCAATAAAATGAATACTATTTCGCATAGGAACACTAATAGGCGATAATATTTTGTTTAATAATGAAATTGAAACTGCTACTTTTTGAGCAAATACAATATTATTACGATTTGCGTAAATTTTAGGTAAAACTTCGCCAAATAATAACAAGAAGAAAGTAACAAGTACAACTTCTAGAGTAAATCGTAATGCTGAAGAAGCTATGCTGTTAAACATTTTTCCGCTAAAAGATGAGAAAAGAATTACGACAGCTATATTTACAAAATTATTGGCTACTAAAATGGTAGCTAATAGTTTTTTTGGTTTTTCTAATAGTTCAGAAATTAGATTTCCTTTATTGAAATCTTTTTCCATTATTTCGTCTATATCTTTTTGAGATAAAGAAAACAGAGCTACCTCTGAACCTGAAATAAATGCAGAGCAAATAAGCAATAATACAATTGCTATAATTCCAATTAGAAACTCAAAATCTATCGAATAAAATAAACTGGCGGGATCAGGATCCAAATTTCACTAAATTAAATTAAACATTAAAATCTTCTGGTGCACTACCTGTTGGTAAAGAAGATTTACTTAAATCGGTATCTTTTTTAGTAGTTAAAAAAGTAAATTCAGTTACCTGAATTTCTGTAGTATATTTTGTTGCACCATCTTCAGCTTGCCATTGTCTAGATTTTATGCGGCCTTCAATGTAAATTTTATCTCCTTTAGAAAGGTATTTTTCACATATTTCGGCTGCTTTATTACGAACAACAATATTGTGCCATTCTGTAGAGGTGATTTTTTCTCCGGTAGTTTTATTAATATATACTTCGTTTGTAGCTAATGGAAAACGGCCTATGCAATTGCCTCCTTCGAAATAATGCATTTTCACTTCGTCACCTAGATGACCTATCAATATTACTTTATTTAATGTTCCATTCATGGCTTATAAATTATTAGGGTTAATCAAAAATAGTAATTTAATACGAATTAAAATAATTTGAAACCATAAAATTATGAATTACAATTGGGAAAGGTAATTTTACTATTTCTGTAAATGGTTTTGCGTCAGGTAATTTAGAATTGAAATGAAGTGCAAAAAACCGAATATTCAAGTGTTGATGCGATAATTTATGAAGAATTACATCGTTGTGTAAAATTAAAATCTCGGAAGGCTTTTTGTTGTAAAATTGCATTCCTTTAATTTGATTAATTGCTTCTTTTTCAGTGAGTAAATTTTCGGTTTCAAGAACTGGAAATTCATATAAATTTTCCCAAATTCCTTTTCCTTCTCTTTTTTGTACTGTAAAATTAGAATCAGAATCTTTTAATACAAGATAATTGAGATATCGGTTAGTAACTTTTGTTTTTTTTGTTTTTACCGGTAATTCTGCTACTTTTTTGTATTGAAGCGCAGCACAACTCGTATTTAAATCACAAGAAGTGCAGTTTGGATTTTTTGGTACACATTGCAACGCTCCAAATTCCATAATGGCTTGATTAAACAATGCCGGATTATTTTTGTTGAGTACTTCTTGTGCTAGTTGTTGAAATTCTGTTTTAGTTTTAGGCAATGAAATATCGCTATCTAGATTAAAATAACGGCTCAATACTCTAAAAACATTTCCGTCTAAAACAGCTACAGGTTCATTATAGGAAAAAGAGGCAATAGCTGCTGCCGTATATTCTCCAACACCTTTTAATTTTAGCAATTCTTTATAATTTGATGGAAATTTGCCATTTAATTCAAAAGCAATATATTTTGCTGTTGCGTGTAAGTTTCTTGCTCTGGAATAATATCCTAAACCTTGCCATAATTTTAAAACTTGCTCTTCTTTTGCGTTTGCAAGATCAAAAACTGTTGGAAAAGTTGCTGTAAAAGTTAAAAAATATGGCAATCCTTGCGCAACACGCGTTTGTTGTAGCATAATTTCAGACAGCCAAATTAAGTACGGATTATCGGTGTTACGCCAAGGTAAATCGCGCTTGTTCTGTAAATACCAATTAATTAAAGAGTTAGAAAATTCCATGATTTTTTATATGGCAACAAAAATAAATCTTTAGTAATTAAAATTTAATCAATTAACGTTGAATTATTGTTTTTTTAATTCTTATATTTGCAAACTCAAAAAAATACACAAAATATAAATACGAAAGAAAATGACGAAAGCAGATATCGTAGCGAAAATCTCAGAGAAATTAGGACTTGAAAAAGGAGATGTTCAAGCAACAGTTGAGACTTTTATGGAAGAAGTGAAAAACTCGTTAGAAACTGGTGATAATGTTTATTTAAGAGGTTTTGGAAGTTTTATTATTAAAACTAGAGCTGAAAAAACAGGAAGAAACATTTCTAAAAACACTACAATTAAAATTCCTGCACACAACATTCCAGCTTTTAAGCCTGCTAAAGTGTTTGTAGAAAGCGTTAAAGAAAAAACAGAAGTTACAGTATAAAAACTATTTATTAATCTAAACACCAACATGTTATGCCAAGTGGTAAAAAAAGAAAAAGACATAAGGTAGCAACTCACAAACGTAAGAAAAGAGCGAGAGCAAACCGTCATAAAAAGAAAAAGTAGTTTAAAACTACTTTTTCTTTTTTAGAAAAAAGTTCATTGAAATTAATCAATTCAAAATTGATTATCGGGAAAAATCCTGTAAAATTATTTTTAATCCATCTGTGAAAATGTTAGATGATGGATGTTATATGACGGATGAATTTAAAAACATCAATCAACAAAACATCAAGAACCGAGCACAAACAGATAAAAATGTACTGCATGAACAAAGAATTAATTATTCGATCAGGTTCAGACGCTGTAGATTTTGCCTTATTAAAAGATGGAAAACTAATTGAATTACACAAAGAAGAAGAAAAGCAAAGCAATTTTGCGGTAGGCGATATTTTTATAGCCAAAATCCGTAAGCCAGTTGCTGGTTTAAATGCAGCTTTTGTGAATTTAGGTCATGAAAAAGATGCTTTTTTGCATTATCATGATTTAGGTCCTAACTTACCTTCTTTGACAAAATTCATTAAACTTGTAAGCGCAGGTAAAATAAAAGATTATTCACTCAAAAATTTTCCTTTTGAAGCTGAAATAGATAAAGATGGTTCTATAAATGATATTCTTAGTGCCAATCAATCTGTTTTAGTTCAAGTAGTTAAAGAGCCTATTTCTACTAAAGGTCCCAGAATTAGTTCTGAGATTTCTTTAGCAGGAAGATACGTGGTTTTAGTGCCTTTTTCTGATCGAGTTTCTGTTTCTCAAAAAATAGAATCGAGAGAAGAAAAAGATCGATTAAAACGACTGGTTCAATCTATTAAACCAAAAGGATTCGGTGTTATTGTACGAACAGTAGCCGAAGGCAAAAAAGTAGCCGAACTTGATAAAGATCTACAAACATTGCTCGACCGATGGTCAGCCATGTGTAGAAGGTTACAAACTGCTCATCATCCATCAAAAGTTTTAGGAGAACTTAACAAAGCTTCTTCTATCTTAAGAGATGTATTTAATGATACCTTTACGGGTATTTATGTAGATGATGAAGATTTGTACCTAGAAACGAAGGAGTATTTGCAAGAAATAGCTCCCGAAAAAGTGTCTATCGTAAAACACTATCAGTCTAGAGACTTACCTCTTTTTGAGAAGTATAATATTGAACGACAAATAAAAACGTCTTTTGGAAAAACAGTTTCCATGAGCAAAGGTGCTTATTTAATTATTGAACATACAGAAGCTTTACATGTTATAGATGTGAATAGTGGAAATCGTTCAAGTAAAGCAACTAGCCAAGAAGGTACTGCACTTGAAGTAAATATGATTGCGGCAGCAGAAATTGCCAGACAATTAAGACTGAGAGACATGGGCGGAATTATTGTGGTGGATTTCATTGATATGCAAAATCCAGAAAACCGCAAAGTTTTATATGATTTCTTAAGAGAAGAAATGAGTGACGATAAGGCCAAGCATAAAATCTTGCCTCCTAGCAAATTTGGATTAATTCAAATTACTAGACAAAGAGTCAGACCTGAAGTTAATATTAAAACAAGAGAAGAAGACCCTAACAATGAACACGGGGAAATTGAAGCTCCAATTTTAATTGTTGACAAGATTGCAACTGACCTTGAACGCATTATAAAAGACCATAAAAAAGTTGTACTTAACGTGCATCCGTTTGTGGCAGCATACCTTTCTAAAGGTTTTCCATCCTTACGTTCGAAATGGTTTTTCGAATATAAGAAATGGGTGAAAATTATACCTCGTGACGCTTACACGTATCTAGAGTTTCATTTCTTCGACAAAGAAGGAAATGAAATTATAGTAAAATAATATGGGATGTATCCTGTAAACACAAAAACCGCTTTTCGTAAGATTAGCGGTTTTTTTGTGTTTACTCACTTTCAAATTCTATTTTTCGCCTAATTTCATTGCCAAAATCATCTACCACAGTAATTACATGAACTCCAGATGTAGCAAAAATGGGTTTTTCATGAAAGGTTTTTGTGGTTCCTACATATTTATCGTCTAAATACCAAAACAACTCTGCTTTAGGATTTGAATGTGCTACTTTTATAATTACTGGTTGCACTTTACTTTCAAAATCTTTAGCAAGTATAATTTTAGTATTGGCCTTTGGGTAAATAAAATCCATACTTTTTTCTTGCAAAGCATCTACACAATCACTTCTATAAGGTGGTAAATTTTGATAGTTTACATTCTTGCTTTTATAATGCCATTCCATTACTGGAGGCAAAACAAACCATGATTTACTTATCATTTCATCAACACTTTCGCAATTACTATTGACTCTAAATTGCTGGTTTTTATCTAAATGAATAATTTTATGATACGGGCAATTGTCTGTTTTTTTTGCTGTTTTTGGAATCCATTGCTTTGATTTAGGACAATGTGTTTGCGCTAAATATCCAGAAGTTTTACAAATTTCAACGTCTTCTAAATCGTTATAAGGTTTTTCAAACCATTTCGATTTTGGTAATAATCTAAAAACATCAAATAAAATAGGAGCAGCACTATCAACTCCTGTTAATAATGGTCTTCCTTCTCCTGTGGCATTTCCAACCCAAATTCCCACTACGTAATCTTTAGTAATTCCAATTGCCCACGCGTCTCTGCTGCCAAAACTTGTTCCTGTTTTCCAAGCTATTTCTAATGAAGAATCATAGAATTTCCATGCTTCATCACCTTCAGGTCGGTTGACTTCTTTCATTGCATTAAATGTCTGCCAAATAGCGCCTGCGCCAAAAATATTTTTCTGACGTGAACTTTTTCCAAAATCAGGTTGAAAATTGGCATCATAATTCAAATTCAGCATCTCATTTTTACGATATTTCGATTCATTTTCATTGAAATAAGACAGCGTAGACGACATATAAGCATAGGCTTTACATAAATCCCACAAATTAGACTCGGCACCACCTAAAATCAAAGATAAACCATAATTAGAAGGTTGTCTATTGACGTTTCGTAATTTCAATTGTTGTAATTTTTCATAAAACTGATTCACCGAATAGTCTTGCAACATCAAAACAGACGGGATATTCAAAGAACGAGCTAACGCCCTGCTTGCTGGGACTGCTCCGTCATATGTTAAATTATAATTTTGTGGCGAATAGCCAGAAATTTGTGTTGGAATATCAGGAATTAAAGTTTCAGGTAAAATATAGCCATCATTTAACATTGAAGCATATAAATAGGGTTTTAAAATGCTTCCTGTACTTCTAGGTGCTTCAATAATATCAACGTCTTTTTGGTGGTCTTTATCTGTTGGACTGTTTCCAACATAAGTAATAATATTTCTTGTTTTTACATCAACCACTAAAACCGAAATATTGTACACCTGATTTTGTTTGTAGTAGTTATAATATTGCTTTACGATTTCGTTGGTACGCTCTTGCAAATCCAATTGAATGGTAGTTTTTGTTTTTTTCTCTGGATGTTCTTTTGAAATTTTTTGGACTAAGTGAGGAGCAATTTGCGGAACATCAAATGGCTTTTGAGGCAAATTTTCTTGTAATGATAGTTCATAAGTTGATTTATCGATTATTTTATCTTCGTACAATTTCTTTAATAATCTATTACGTTTTGCCAATAATCGTTCTTGATTTTTCCCAGGATAAATTAAACTAGGTGCATTTGGTAAAACGGCTAAAGTAGCTGCCTCTGCCCATGATAATTGATGCGGTTGTAATCCAAAATATTTCCAAGATGCCATTTCTAAACCTACAACATTACTTCCAAAAGGGGCATGAGCACAGTATAACTCCAAAATTTTATCTTTTGAATGTCGAAATTCTAATCGGGTTGCGAGAACCATTTCAATTCCTTTTTCAAAATAGGAACGCGACTTTACATTTCGGTGCAAACGAATCACTTGTTGGGTTAAGGTACTTCCTCCTCGAACTACACGATTTGCTTTTCGATTTTGTTCAAATGCATGAAACATTGAAATTGGGTTAAACCCGAAATGCTTATAAAAATATTGATCTTCAAATGCGACGATACATTTTTGAAATTTATAAGGAATACTATCACTTTCAGGAAAACGCCATTGTCCATCGGAAGCGATTTTAGCTCCTAAAAGTTGTCCATCTTGACTTTCAATTACGGTAGAATAGTTGTTTTCGAAAAGTTGTCTTGGGAGTGAAAAATAGTAAACTACCAAAAGCAAAATACTTATGGTAGTTTTGATTTTGTTTGATTTTATGTAATTAATTATTCTATTTTTCATTTAAGTTTTATCCTAACAGGTTTTTGAAACTTATTAGGTCTTTAAGTTTAATTATTTTCAAAAAAGTTATCATAAAATTGATTTAACTTTTTACCTCGAAACGATTTTTTATACACTAATTGAACCGAATCTTTCTCCAAAGTTAAGTTTTCTGAATACTTAATATATTGAGCATTATGTTTCATGTCTACAATTTTTAAACCTATTTCAACTTTTTTAAAAGGAATAAGTTTTTGATTTTTCCAATAATAAATGGTTTTAGTATTGGGCATATACCAGCTTCCGCCGTATTCAACTTCAATTCTGTTTAATTGAGGTTTAAATTCGTACATACTTGAAAAAAATCCACCACCATCTATAAACTTATTTTCTTTTTCAGAATAACTGTAAAAATTATTCCAATAATTTCCGTTCATATTGGGATAACCAATTGATTGAATTTCTCTAATTCCATTATTGTTTATATCTACAATTTCAAAGGAATTAACTTCACTAGAATCCAATTTGGAAACCAAAACCCATTCCTTGTTTTTAAGAATATAAAACAAAACATTTGGCTGTTTTTCCTCATCTAAAGTAATTGGATATACCACTGCAAATAGTTCTTTGTCCTCTTTTAATTTTGTAAACGCAACTATCTGACCATTTCCGATAGGATAAAACTCTCTGTTTCCTAATACGTAAACCAAACTATCTTGATAATCAATTTTGATATTGATATTTGCTTTTAACACACTATCAATATTTACAACTATCTCTTTTTCAGTTTCTTGAATATTTTGATAAGTTATAGTGTCAGCAATAACAACATTAGTAGTATCACTAATTGAATCACTTTCACTTTTAGTCAAATTTGATTTATTGCTTTTACAACTTATAATTGTAAATAGTAAAAGCATTCCGATTTTTAGAACTATTTTCATTTGGAAAGAATATTGTTTTTAGACCTAACAGGTTTCCAAAACCTGTTAGGTCTTATAATTAATCATCAAAATCATCTATTTCATTAACAACTCCTTCATATTTTATCATGCTTTCTTTGTGTTCGAAGATGAAATTTTCTTTTCCTCCAAATAATTCAAGAACATATTCTCTGGATAAATTTGAAGGTTTGTCACTTGTGTAACTTAAAAATGAAGAATGTTTATATTCTCTAAAATCATCACAAAATTTATGTTTTACTGGATTCAAATGAACATATAAAACTAAATTTTTCAAATAATTTTCATCATGAATTTTATTTCGCTTTAAATGCTCTTGAAATAAACTACCGGTTCTATCATAAGCTTTGTTAATAGCCTTTGAATACGCGTTGAAAAAATTAGAAAACGGTAAATGAATTTTATCTCTATATTTCTCAGAAATTTCATTTTTATCTTTAATTCTAATTATTAAATGAAAATGATTTTTTAATAAACAATAAGCATAAATTTCAGCTACTCCTAAAAGATGATTTTTGATTAATTTTAGGAAATAACTGTAGTTTTTATCTTCAATAAAAATATCTTCTTTATTGTTTCCTCTGTTGTAAACATGGAAAAAAGTGTCATATTCAAATTTTTCTTGTTTCATGTATTTTTTGTTTGCATACCTAACAGGTTTCAAAAACCTGTTAGGTCTTTTTTATTTCTATTCTAATACTATTCTAAACCTAACAGGTTTTAAAACCCGTTAGGTCTTTTTAGTTATTTCACTATTTGCACCCATTGACCTTTGGTTCTTGCCAAGTAATTATTATCGTACATAGCTTCACATTGTATACCAGGTAAATAATATTTTCCTAAATAAGTTGCATTTAACAACATTGTAAATGTTTTGGTTTCGCCAGCTCTTATTCCAAAATAGAATTGTGTTCTATCATCACGAATATCTATGTAATCGGCTTTGTTTTCGGCATAACTTCCAAAATCGGTATAGCGCGAATTCATAATTTCAAATCCAGATGGAACTATTTGAGAAAGTGCTACATTTTCTAAAGATTCATCCGATTGATTTCTTATGGAAATTTGAGCAACAATTTCAGTTCCTTGTTTTACTGAATTTAAATCTAATGTATTTCCTTTTCTATCCTTATAAACAATAGTTGTTGCAATATTTTTCTGAATTTCTTTTTCCTCACCAATTGGTAAAATTCCACTATTTAAAACACGAACATAAAGAGTGCCATTGTTTTTATTTTGAATCGTAACCGAATTTAAACCATTTTTCGCAACGATATTTCGATCTGCAAAACTTTTATTAGAACTAATAACTTGCGGTTTTCCTGCAATTGAATACGTTATGTTAATTCCTTTTCCACCGTTTTTAAGCGCAAATTTTGACATCGCATACAATCCAAAAGCAGTAGTTTGTGTACTCATGTATCGATTAGAAGATAAATCTTTAGCTAGTTTGTTAGCAATTTCATAAGCTTTGGTTTTATTGTCAACTAAAATATACGTTTCTAAAACCATTGCTCTATTTCGTTCTTCTGATCCATAATAATAATTTACAAATCTGCTGTCATTTTGAATAGTGGTTGTTCCTATTAAAGATAATGCAGCTTTCTTTTGACCAGCTAAGGCATAGGCCGCTGCTAATCGTAATTTAGTTTCATTAGAAATTCCAGTAGTCTCTCGTAACCTATTCATAGAACCCATATCTGCCATGCCAGTTAATGCTAGAGTATATAATCTATACGCTTGAGCAAAATCATTACCATATTGTGCATTGAATCGCCATTTTTTTGCTTCTGATTGTTGATATGAAATCCATTTGTTTTTAAATCCAATTGGTAAAACGTAGCCTTTTTTTTCTGCTTCAATTAAAAAATGCCCCGCGTAAGAAGTGGCCCAATCATTAGCAAAATTATTTCCTTGCCAGTAACTTAATCCGCCATTTGATAATTGGAAATTGCCTAATTTTTGAATTCCTGCATTAATATTTCGTTGAATTTCAGTTTTCTTTTTATCATCAATATCCATAATATCTGATAAGTATAATTGAGGAAAGGCAGCGGATGTGGTTTGTTCCACACAACCATGCGGGTATTGAATTAAATAACTCAATCGTCCATTAAAATTGATTGTTGGAAAAGATGAAACTTCAAGCCTTGCTTTGTTACTTCCGGGTATTCCAAATGTGTTCCAATTAATTGTTTTAGAACTGTTTGCTGGAATTACCATATCTACAAAATCGTTTGTTATTGGATTAGGGTTTGTAATATCTACTTCAACCACATAAGTAGATTTTTCTTTTCCAGAAGTTGCAATAACTTCAATTTTCCCTATTCCTGTTGCGGTTCCAACTTCCAAATTAAAGAAAACTACTTTTTCATCTGGTGAGCTAAAACTTACATTTTGAGTTGTGTTTCCGATAATTCTTACTCCGTTATTTGTTTTTAATTGCACATTAACATTTTTTACTTGGCTTTCCATTGCAAAAACGGTAACAGGTAATGTTATTTTTTCGTTTGGAGAAATTTTTCTAGGCACCGAAGCCAATACCATAACAGGTTTTCTTACAAAAGATGTTTTTTCTACACTTCCATATGCACTTGTTTTAGCATCACCTGCCACAACCATTGTTCGAACCGAACCTACGTAGTTTGGTAAAGTTATCGTATGTGATTTGGTTTGTCCTTTTTCTAATTTGAATGGGCCTAAATAAATGACTACGGGTTTAAATCTATTTGCTTTTTTTGCATTTCCACCAGCCAAATCTTGATCTCCTCCAATGCTAAAAATTTGGTTAATTTTGCCGCCATAAGCACCAATAACGTCATCATAAATATCCCATGTTTTTACACCAAGTGCTTGTCTTGAATAGAATTTATCCCATGCATTTGGAGTTTTAAATCGGGTTAAATCAAGCAAACCATCATCAACAATAGCTATGGTATAGGTTATTTCTTTACCTTGTTTTTCGCTAACTTTTAAGGTTGTTTTTTGTTCTGGTTTTAAAACAGATGGAATCGTTACTTCTGGTTCTAAAATGGTGTTTTTGTTTATTACTTCAACGGGTAAAATACCATACATTCTAATAGGTGTATCGTTAATAGTTGAAGCGTGTGGTTTTAATAATGAAATATGAAAATACACATTTGGCGCCATGTCACCAGTAATCGGAATTTCAACTTGAGTTTCCCCTTTTTTAGTGGTTGCCCATAGCGTTTTTATTACTTTGGAACCATTTTCAATTGAAATTAAAGCTCTTCCGCCTTCACTTGAAGGGAAAGAAACAACAGCGTTTTCACCTACATTGTATTTTTCTTTATTAGCTGTAAATACTAACATGTTAGCCGTTTCGCTATTTCCTTGTCTCGATTTTCCTGACCAATATGGCCAATCAATATACGAAGTTAGACTAGTTGCATGACCATCTGAATTGTCTGAAACTCTAATAAGGTATCTTCCCCAATCGGCTTCGGGAACCTTAAATTGAATACTTCCTTTTCCAGATGCATCTGTTGTAACCATATAGTTTTTATAAGCAGTTGTAACTTCAGATGAATTGTATTTTGATAAATCATCTCCATTAGAATTCCACCACCAGCGCCATTCTACTTTATACACACGAACTTCTAAATTTTTAACCGATTTTGGTTTACCCAATTCGTCTAAAGTTACTATATCATAACGATTTAATTTTTCTGTTTCTAACAAGCCATATTTGTTTGGTTCAGGTGCTTTTATTCCAACGTAAGTTTTATAAGGTGAATAAGTAGCAGTAGCCACATCTGTGCTAAAATCGCCTCCATTTTCAAAAGCTTTTGTTTGAAATACTAATTTTAATTTTCCTGGCGCTTGGCTTGTTATTTTAGGTTGGATTGTTATATTTGTTTTTCCTAATTCGTTTACTTTTCCAGAAAAAACATTTACTTCTTCTGTATGAAATTTCCGTACTTCGTCATCAAAATCATACTTCTCGTATTTTTTAAAAGTAGTTTTTTGTTCTAAAAATTTGGCTTGCATTTCAATCTTTAAATTTTTAGCTATTGCACCATGTAACCAAGCTACTTCTATTTCTCCTCCGTTTAATTTATTACCAGACAATTGTTTGTCTGCAAAGCTATTTTTTATTTTTAATCGGTTTGGTTTTATAGTTTCAATTTTTATACTTTTATAAAAATGTACGCCACCAATAGAAATTTTAGCTTCCCAATTTCCAGTTGGATCATTATCTTTTGTTGTTATTTTAAATTTATAATGATTCAAATCGTTATATTTTTGCACTGTTTGATAGCGCATTTTTCCTTGTGGATCGCTTAATTTAAAAGTAATTGGGTGCGATTTTCCTAATTTACTTTCAATATCATTCAACATAAAAGCTACATGAAGGGTATCGCCTGGACGCCAAACACCTCTTTCGCCATAAATAAAGCCTTTTAAGCCTTTTTGTAATTCTTCTCCACCTACATTAAAATTACTTACAGATAATGATTGACCTTCGTCTAACTTTACATATGTTGTGTTTTTGTCTTTTGATACTATAGCAAAAAAAGCATATTTATTTAGCTCTGTTTTGGCAATTCCATCATTATCGGTTGTAATAGTTCCAAGAAGTTGTTGTTGGAAATTATACAGTTCAATTTTTGCACTTGAAACAGGTTCTGTAGAAATAATATTATTAACGGCAAATGTGTATGACCCATTGCCTCCTCGTTTTGCAATTACACCTAAATCTGAAGCAATTACATTAGTAAAAATGGTATTGTTATAATAGTAGGAATCTGAACAAGGATCTTCTCTTTCATACCAATCGTATCCTTCATAATAGTAATCATCATAATAGTCTTGATTGCTTCTTACTTCTTCATCTTGTGTAATTTCTTCATTTTCATCAGCAACATAAGTAGAGCTACATTTGTATAGAGAATGTTTTCGTTTATAGGAGATTTCTACTCTATATATAGCGCCTGGATCTGGGTTGATTATTGTGGATAAATCTATTGCATAGGCATTCCATTTACTAGAATTCTGTAATTTGTTTTTATTTAATGCAATTGTTTTTTTTGCTATGGGTTGTGCTACTTTTCTTAGATTTCTGCTTCCGTTTAGTTCGTTGTCTTGAAGGAATTGAAGAATGTTATTTTTGTAAATTTGGTACACTTTAACATCAACTGCACTCAAATTCACCGATTCGAAATTAATTTTTAAGTTGTTAGAACTTGGTAAAATAGTTCCGCTTTTTATAAAACGAATTCCGGGTTTAGTTTGTTCAAAAGTTACTTTTTTAGAAAAATTTTGCTTCATTTTAAAACCATCTTCGCTTTCAATTCCTTGAAAAACTTCCACTAAAAGTTCTCCTTTTAAAGGTTGGTCTAAAAATACCTTCAATATGTTTCCGGCTGTTGCAAAACGTAAATTAGTAGCCGTTTCAACTTGAACCAAACCACTAAAATCTTGGTCTCTATTTAAAGGGTCTGAAAAATTAAGCGCTAAAATTTGATTATTCCCTTCTTCAACTTCTGCAGATACAATTTTGAAATTATTTTTACCTGGAATTTCATATTCCATTTCACCTTTCTGCTCTATTTCAAAGGGGTTTCCGTTCCAAGAAATTTTTATTTTACTATCTTCTACTAATCTTTTAATGCTGTCGATAACAAATTTATATTCTTTTTTTGTGCTTAATTCTTTACTAAATTTAATTTTTAAATTATTGTTTTCTTGTGTAGCTGCAATTAATTTTTTTGCAGTTTCAAAATCTAAATCATCGCTTGATGTTATTATCCCATTTAGGTATTGAAATTCTTTACTATACGATTGTAAATCGTTTGTTGTAACCAAAAAATCTTGTTTAATGGTTTTTATAGTGAAATGAAAGTCTTTCAGTTCGCTAGGAACATTTGTTAATTTAGACAAATGCAATGAAATTTGATATTCTTTATTTTGGTCTAATTTTTTTTCTGGAATAAAAGCAATTGTGTTATTTGAAAGTGCAATTACTTTTCCGTCAACACTTGGGTTGATACTAAATAAATTTTTGTCTAACTCTTCGTTTGGTGACCACTCTTTTTTGTCAAAAGCTAAAACCACTCTTATGTCGCTATTAGCAGAAACCAAGCCAGAACTAAAGTTTAAGATATATGCTTTAAAAAGAGAAAAATCAGAATTAAAATTTTTGGTGCTTTTAGAACAAGAAGCGGCTACAATTACTATAAAAAGTAACTGGATGAAACGTATTTTTTTCATATGGAACAAAAATTAGAGCGTTATTTTATTTTTTATGCAACATCAAAAGATATACCAATTTACAAAATTTAAGTTACTTGGTTAATTATCTTTTGTTTTTAAAAAAAGACTTCATTAAATCGGCACATTCTTTTTCTAAAACACCTGAAATTACTTGGGTTTTTGGGTGCAATTGTGTTCCCATTTTTTGAAATCCACGATTTTCATCGGATGCGCCAAAAACAATTTTAGAAATTTGTGACCAATACAAAGCACCGGCACACATTTGGCAAGGTTCTAAGGTAACATATAAAGTGCAGTCTTTTAAATATTTTCCGCCCAAGAAATTGGCAGCACTGGTTATGGCTTGCATTTCGGCATGAGCGGTAACATCATGCAATAATTCGGTTAAATTATGTGTGCGAGCAATTACTTTATTATCAATAACGATAACAGCTCCAACAGGAATTTCGCCTTTCTCAAAAGCAGTTTCTGCTTCCTGTAAGGCTTTCTTCATAAAATAGTCGTCTGTATACAAAGTAATCATAAAACAAAATTACATTATTTTGGAACAATATTTGTATTGCTTTTGCAAACTATTAAGCGATGAAGAAAATAAACGTTACAATTCCAACTCCTTGTAATGAAAATTGGGACACCATGTTACCGGAAGAAAAAGGAAGATTTTGTCAATCATGTGCTAAAACCGTAATCGATTTTACTACTAATTCAACCGATGAAATAAACGATTATTTTTTAAAAAATAAGGGAACGAAAACTTGTGGACGATTCAAAAAGGAACAATTAAAAGAGATTCAAATTGAAATTCCTAAAAATATAATTTACCAACAAACTTCTTTTAGAAATGTCTTTATATTGGCTTTATTTATTTCTATGGGCACAACCCTTTTTAGCTGTAAAGATCACAATAATAAAACACAACCAGTTAGTAAAATTGTGTTGATTGATGATAGTTTATCTCTTTCTAACGACAGTTTAATTTCTCCAACTAATAATTTAGATACGACAAAGCATATTGAAGGACTTAAAGGGACGAATAAAATTCAAAAACCTTTTCCCATATTAGTTGGTATTGTTGAAGTGGAGCCTACTATAATTGAAGAGGAAATAATGATGGGTGATGTAATTCAGGAACCAGTTGAAATAGATACAGAAAAAATATATAATGCACTTCAGGTAGATAAAAAACCCGAATTTCCTGGTGGTGAAACTAAATTAAATCAATATATTCTTGAAAATTTATCGCTTAAAGAACCAGTTGAGCCTGAACTGATGCTTTTTCAATTTGTTATTAATACAGAAGGAAAATTAGAAGATATTAAAGTTGTTAGAGGAAAAGACAAGGTGTTAAAAGATAAAATTATCAATCTGTTTCAAAATGCACCTTTATGGAAACCGGCAGAACTTCAAGGAGAAAAAGTAAAAGTAAAGATGACATATCCTATTCGTATAAAATCGCAATAATCTAAAACAAAAGCTTAAATTTGCTTTTTATTATTTATGAACTGCAATTTACTAGCAAATATTAATAACCCCATAGATTTAAGGAAATTGCCTGAAAATCAACTACCTCAATTAGCCAAAGAATTGAGAGACTTTATTATTGATATTGTTTCGAAAAAAGAAGGGCATTTAGGCGCGAGCTTAGGTGTTATTGAATTAACGATTGCACTTCATTACGTTTTTAATACACCTGAAGATTTGTTGGTTTGGGATGTAGGTCATCAAGCTTACGGACATAAAATCCTAACAGAAAGACGAGACATTTTTCATACGAACAGAGAATTAAACGGAATTTCGGGTTTTCCAAAGCGAAGTGAGAGTGTTTATGATACGTTTGGTGTTGGACATTCCTCCACTTCGATTTCGGCTGCTTTAGGAATGGCGTTGGCTTCGCAATTAAAAGGAGAAATTGAAAAACAACACATTGCAGTAATTGGCGATGCTTCCATTGCAAGTGGAATGGCTTTTGAAGGCTTAAATCATGCAGGTGTTACCGATGCGAATTTATTAGTAATATTAAATGATAACGCCATTGGAATTGATCCAAGTATTGGTGCTTTGAAGAATTATTTAACCGCTGTGAAAGAAGGTAAAAATCCAAAACAAAATAATATTATCAAATCCTTGAATTTTGATTATTCCGGTCCTATTGATGGTCACGATTTACCAAAATTAATCTCGGAACTAGAACGTTTAAAACTAGTTAAAGGTCCAAAGTTTTTGCATGTGATAACTACCAAAGGAAAAGGATTACAATTAGCAGAAGAAGAGCAAGTTAAATATCACGCTCCAGGGAAATTTGATGCCGAGACAGGCAAAATTCATCCGAAAGATGAATCGCATTTGCCTCCAAAGTTTCAAGATGTTTTTGGACATACTTTGGTTGAATTAGCTCAAAAAAACGAAAAAATCATTGGAATAACTCCGGCTATGCCTACCGGAAGTTCTATGAAATATATGATGGAGGCTTTTCCTAAAAGAGCTTTTGATGTTGGAATTGCCGAGCAACATGCCGTAACCTTAGCAGCCGGAATGGCAACGCAAGGAATGGTTGTGTTTTGCAATATTTATTCTACTTTTTTACAACGTGCTTACGATCAGGTAATTCATGATGTGGCATTACAAAATTTGCCGGTTATTTTTTGTTTAGACAGAGCAGGCTTAGTAGGAGAAGACGGTGCCACACACCATGGCGTTTTTGATATTGCTTATTTGAATTGTATTCCGAATTTAATTATTGCGTCACCAAAAGATGAAAAAGAGTTGCGAAATATTATGTATACTGCTTCAGAAGGCTTACATCATCCAATTGCTATTCGTTATCCTAGAGGAAGAGGAGAGGTTGTAAATTGGCAATTGCCTTTTGAGAAAATAGAAATTGGAAAGCTAAAAACTCTTCAAAAAGGTACTCAAGTTGCAATTTTATCTACAGGAACCATTGGAAATAATGTAACGAAAGCTTTAAATGAGGTTGAAAACCCAAGTTTCTTTTCGCATTTTCATTTTCCATTTATAAAACCATTAGATTTAGAAGCTGTGAAATCAATTATAGCTGCTCACGACCAATTAATTACTATTGAAGATGGTGTTATTACTGGTGGATTTGGAGAGCAAATCAATACAATTATTGCTACAAATAATTTAAAGAAACCTATTGTAAATTTAGGAATTCCGGACGCATTTATAGAGCATGGAACAGTTTTAGAGTTGCAACATCTTTGTAAAATTGACGTTACAAGTATTATACAATTATTAAACACATTTTAAAATGTTAAAAAAAGTCTATTTATTCGGATTGTTATTTTTTGTTTATCAGTCTAATTTCAGTCAAATAATTAATACTGAATTGCCAGATACAATCTCGTATTGGTCAAAAGAAAATAAAGTAGGTTTAGATATTTCGCAAATTACCTTTGTGAATTGGAATGCGGGTGGTAATAATTCCATTTCAGGCCTTATAAAAGGACAGTTTATTCGTACGTATACAAAAGAAAATATCAATTGGAAAAACGAATTGATTATGCGTTACGGAATAAACAAACAAGAAAGTCAAGAGGTTAGAAAAACAGATGACCAATTTTCTTTTAACTCAACTTTTGGCTACAAAAGAGATACTATTACTAATTGGTATTATGCCGGAAAATTTAATTTTAACACGCAATTTGCTAATGGATATGCGTATCCAAACGTTGATTTAGCTATTTCAAGACCTTTTGCTCCAGCTTATGCCTTTTTAGGTATTGGAGCTGAATATTCTAGAAAAGATTTAAATTTAAACTTTTATCTTTCACCGTTAACGCAAAAAACAACCATGGTTTTCGATCAAAGATTGGCAGATCAAGGTGCTTTTGGAGTAGAAAAAGCGGTTTATGATGAATTTGGAACGTTACTAAAACACGGTAAAAATATTAGAAATGAAACAGGTATTTTAGTTACAAATCAATGGAAAAAAGAGATTTATACCAATATTAACCTTGAGAATAGAATTGCATTATATACTGATTATATTAATAATTTTGGAAATATTGATGTAGATTGGCAAATTCAGTTAGATTTAACGGTAAACCAATATGTAAAAGCGAATATAGGAACGCATCTTGTTTATGATGATGATATAAAATCGAAAGAAGAGGAGGGTGGAGTTCAGGTTGTCAAAGGACCAAAGATTCAATTGAAACAATTATTAGGAGTTGGTGTTGTATATCAATTTTAATAAAAATAATTTGTTTTTTGTTTGATATATATATACGAATATCTATATTTGCACTCCAATTGTCGCGGGTATGGTGAAATTGGTAGACACGCCAGACTTAGGATCTGGTGCCGCAAGGTGTGAAGGTTCGAGTCCTTTTACCCGCACTTAAAAAGGTTTAAAGTTATTGAAAATCAATACTTTAAGCCTTTTTTGTTTTTATATTCCCCGAATATTCCCCAATATTGTTATTATAATCGCTTTTAATACTAATTTTAATCATTATTAATTAAATAATTGAAGATGACAAAATTATTCTACGGTATTATTGACCACGATTTATTCTTAAAATTAAGTTTAGATGAGAAAATCAAAATTTTAATTGACAAAAAAGTAATAACGACTAAAAAATATAATTTTGCAATCAAAAAAAATCCAAAAATAAAGCACGAACCATATTTTAAAGAAATACGATTTTTAGATTCTCCTATTCAATTTAATCAATCTTTCTATTTTTTTAGTGAAGAATTATTAGAAGAAATATTTCTAGAGTGTAAAATTTTTTTCGATTCTATTTATGAAAATCAAAATGAATCAAATGTGCTTTTTAAAGAACAATTGTATTATTATTTACAAGCTGAACTAACCAATTTAGAATCAGAGATATTAAAAAAGAAAAGAGAATTGATTTGTAATAGTCTCATAATGGAGCTAAATAAAAAATGTGATTATACCGACATAGAAAGTCATTATGAAATTCTTAAAACTTATTTGGTTTATGATTATAATGCAATTTATAAATATGTTGTTGGAGATTTTGATGACAGACATTTTATATTTTACAAGTATGTTGAATACTTATCAAATGAGATGCAATTATTTAGTTTAAATGAATTTAAGGAAAATTATAAAGACACTTCAAAACTATCAAAACCTCAAAGATTAGCTTTACTCCATGATTTAGGCTATTTGGATTTAATTAATTTTAAAAACCTTACTGAAAAGCAAAAACATATAATAACAGCATATGTATTAGGCGTTTCTCCTGATAGCAGAAATATCATGGATACTATTAGAAGAAATTTAGCAACATTAAATCCTGCTTCATCAGAAGATATTTCGAAGTATACTATCACTAAATTCACTAACAAAATTTTAAAAGAGCTTTTAAAATAATCTTTAACTTGAATTAATGCGGGAGTTTTTTTGGGATTCCCCTACCTTTTTTCTATTTTAATTTTACTCCATTAAAAACCATTAAATGGAACAATTTATTCAAATTAAAATCGAAAACTCCGAAGATTTCAAAAACGAAATCATCAGAGGGGTTGTTTCCCAAATCAAGGATTTAGGAATCTTCAACCAACCAAAAGAGGAAAATTCAAACGAATTAATTTCCCGAGCCGAAACGGCAAAAATCTTAAACATTTCTTTAGTAAAATTGTGGGAAATCACAAAAAACAACTTACTACCAGTGTATAAAATTGGTGGGAAAGTGTTATACAAAAGAAATGAGATTAAGGACTTTATTAACTCCCAAAATAAGTCCTAATTATGCAATCTTCAATAATTAAAAAAACAGAAACGTATTTAGGTGATGTAAATTTTCACTTAGAGAATTTAAGGTTAGGAATTGAAACCTTGCAACTAGATTACAACAAAGAAAAACCAATTTATTTGTTCTGTAATGTGGCTATTGAACAACTTAGTTTAATAGATAATTTATTAAACAAAACAAACTTAGCTACACCAATTATAATTGCAACAGAGGTTAACGAACTTTTTTCAATAGACGATAATTTAAGTATCGTTAATATGCAATTTATCAATTCAAAACGATTGTTCAACCCAAGCGGAATCGCTTATTTAAAAATTACATTATGAAAGATATAAATCAATACATCAGAGTAGGGGTTGATTATTTCAAAGAAGTAACAATTCCAATGAATAATGAAGACGTAAAAACTTTAAAAAGATGGAATAAGCAAACTATCATTGACGATTTTGGCAAAAAGTCTATTGCTGATATTACAAAATATGAAGGATTTTGTTTTATTCCCGACCATGTAAATTTTCAAAAATCTATCAATGGTTTTTATAACAGCTATGAGCCTATTTCTTATAAGTTAGAACCAAACGGAACTTGGGATAAAATAGATATGTTATTACGACACGTTTTCGCAGAACATTATGATTTAGGATTAGATTTTTTGACTTTACTTTGGCAAAAACCAACGCAAGTTTTACCCATTTTATGTTTAGTAAGTGAGGAGCGTAATACTGGTAAAACTACCTTTTTAAACCTACTAAAAGCAATATTTGAGGGTAATATGACCTTAAATACAAATGAAGACTTTAGAAGTCCTTTTAATAGTGGTTGGGCTGGAAAATTAATAATTGGAGTTGACGAGGTGCTTTTGGACAAAAAAGACGATAGCGAACGGATAAAAAACCTTTCAACGGCTAAATATTTCAAAGCTGAAGCTAAAGGAAAAGACAAAGAAGAGGTCGAATTCTTCGGTAAGTTTATTTTATGTTCCAACAATGAAGAAAATTTTGTTAAAATTGATGCTAATGAAATTCGTTATTGGGTAAGAAAAGTGCCAACACTAGGAGATTCAGTTGACCCAAATTTATTTAATGAATTAGTTAAGGAAGTGCCAGCATTTGCTTATTTTCTTAGCCAAAGAATGATTGCAACCCCAAAAGCAACTAGAATGTGGTTCACCAAAGAACAAATCCATACAGAAGCTTTAAATGTTTTAATTAGAGGGAATAGAACAAGTATTGAAAAAGAACTCGAAGAAATGCTTTCAGAAGAATTTGCATTTTTTGAACTTGATTCGTTGTGTTATTCAGCTACAAATTTAAGTGATATGCTTAAAAATAGAGGTTTGTTCGTTTCTAATAATTACATTTCAACTACTTTACAAACTAAATACGGTTTAACCTATAAAAATTCAAGCTATAAATGGTATCGTTCTGAAGCTTGTGGAAATGGTAATCCAATTACAATGGGTTACACTTCTGAAAAAGGGAGGTTCTTTGAATTCACAAGAGAGCTCTTTGCAAATTAGTGTTGCAATGTTGAAAATACGCCAAACCCTTAATAAATTAAGGAGTTAACGTAGCAACAATTTAGCAAAAAAATGTCAACAGCACAAATACTAGTTAGTTGTTGTTGATTTTTTAAAAGCAATTGTTGAAATAATGTTGAATATTTGTTGCTTGCTTAAAGTGTTGTATTTTAGTATTTTAATTAAAATTATCAACAATTCAACAAAAAATATGCACATGGCTACACAACACTTTATTCAAATCGAATGTATCTCGGTAGAGCAATTTAAAAACGAACTACTTGCCGAAATTAAATTATTACTTGAAACGTTTAATAATTTACAAACGGAACAGGACGAAATACTTTCAAGAGAACAAACGGCTGAACTTTTAAAAATTTCCCTTGTTACGCTTTGGAAGTGGACAAAGAAAGATATTATTCCAGCCTATCGCATTGGTTATAAAGTTCGTTATAAAAAATCGGAGGTTTTAGCGAGTTTAAAACCTAAAAATCGATTTAATTTTTAGTTGCAACCAAAAATTGCAAAATCGGTTGCAACCAAAATACTTGTTGATAACTTGTTTTTGCGTTCATTAAAATATTGTCTAATTTGGTAAAATCAAAACATTTGAAAATTCTTACTATTTTCAAAACATTATCAAATTAATTTCGTTGCAATGGCATTATTTCAAACCGCAGTAATTAAAAAGTATTTACAAGCCCAAAATAAAGAGCAATTAAAAGAAAAGTGGTTGCAATTTCAACACCATTTTCACAACCCTACTATTCAAGAAAATATTCGTAATAGTAAGGAGGAACAATATCAAGGGGAGTTTTTAATTGATTTGTTTGTTAATGTTTTAGGTTATACAAAAAATCCGCAACCAAATTTCAACCTTACAACGGAATACAAAAATGTAAAAGACAGCAAAAAAGCCGACGGAGCTATTTTGATTGACGAAAAAGTACGTGCCGTAATTGAATTAAAAGGAACAAATACAACCGATTTAAGTAAAATAGAAACCCAAGCTTTTGGCTATAAAAATAACCAACCCGATTGTATTTATATCATTACTTCCAACTTTGAAAAAATACGTTTCTACATTGATAACGCAATTGAATATTTAGAATTTAATTTATTTCAGTTGCAACCAAATGAGTTTGAGTTGCTGTATTTATGTTTAGCACACGAAAACCTTTCCAAAGGAATTGCAAAAAGCATCAAAGAAGAATCGGTAAGCCAAGAAGACGTTATTACAAAAAAACTATATAAAGACTATTCGCTTTTTAAACGTGAATTATATCACAATCTAGTTGCTTTAAATCCTGAATTTGAACCTTTAGAGCTTTTTCAGAAATCTCAAAAGTTATTGGATAGATTTTTATTTATCTTCTTTGCCGAAGACCGCAACTTATTACCAACCAATTTAATTTTTCGTATCAATAAAGAGTGGCAAAACTTACGATTAATGCGTATTGAAGTTTCTTTATATGAAAGATACAAAGTATATTTTAACGACTTAAATAGTGGTGCAAAAGTAGTTTTACCAGCCTTTTCAGAAACAGCTAGTAAACAAATTGAAGAACATCAAATTTTTGCCTATAATGGTGGTTTATTTAAAGCCGATGAAATTTTAGACACCATTAAAATTGACGATTCCGTTTTATTTAAGCATACCGTAAATTTAAGCAACTACGATTTTGCAAGTGAAGTCGATGTGAATATTTTAGGGCATATTTTTGAAAATTCGTTAAATGAGTTAGATGAGATAAAAGCGAAACTAGAGGGCGAAGTAATTGACAAAACTAAAACCAAACGAAAAAAAGACGGTGTTTTTTACACACCAAAATATATAACCAAGTACATAGTTGAAAATACGATTGGAAAATTATGCAACGAAAAGAAAATTGAGTTGCAACTAAACGAAGAAGACTATACTACTGATAAAAAACGCCAAAAGAAGACTTTACAAGGGCTTATTGACAAGTTGCAACTATATCGCAACTGGTTATTGCAACTAACTATTTGCGACCCTGCTTGTGGAAGTGGTGCTTTCTTAAACCAAGCTTTAGACTTTTTAATTGAAGAACATAAGTACATTGATGAGTTGCAAGCTAAGTTGTTTGGCGACACGTTTATTTTAAGCGATGTTGAAAACAGCATTTTAGAAAACAACTTGTTTGGAGTAGATTTAAACGAAGAAAGTGTTGAAATTGCAAAACTCTCCCTTTGGTTGCGTACGGCTCAACCTAACCGAAAATTAAACGATTTAAACGGTAATATTAAATGTGGTAACTCTTTAATTGACAACCCTGAAATTGCAGGTAAAAAAGCTTTTAATTGGCAACAAGCATTTCCAAAAGTGTTTGCAAAAGGTGGTTTTGATTTAATTATAGGTAATCCGCCTTATGTTAGGGTACAAAATTTAAATTATGCTGAAATTGATTTTTATAAAAATAATTTTACATCAGCTCATAAGCGAGTTGATATTTCATTGTTATTTTTCGAAAAAGGATTTGATATCTTAAAAGACAAAGGACTATTAGCATTTATTACAACAATCCAGTTTTTGAATGCAGATTATGGCAGAAAAATTAGAGGGTTATTACTTAATAAACAAATATTGGAGTTTATTGACTATAATGGACTTCCTGTTTTTGAAGGAGCAACGACATATCCAGGAATACTAATATTAAAAAATTCTGAACCTGACATTTTTAAATACAAGAAAATGACTGAAATAGGTCCAGCTATGTTATTTCAAAATTCTGAAAATTTTTTACAGATTAATCCGAAAGTACTTTCTGAAGAAGTATGGGTTTTAAATGAATCAGATGAGAAAGACTTACTTAAAAAGATTGAATCTAATTCTTTTAAATTAAAAACTATAGCTAATCCTTGTACAGGTCTTACTACGGGAGCTGATAGTGTGTTTGTGATAAAATGCGAGGATGTATCTAAGTTAGATTTAGAGACTGAATTGTTATTGCCAGTTGTTCGTGGAAGAAATATAAGTCGTGGACGAATCAATGATAAACTTGATTTTGTAATATATCCTTATGAATTGATTAATGGTAAAACAGAAATAATTTCATTAGAGACATTGAAAACAAGTTTTCCTAAAGCATATAGTTATTTGGTTGAACATAAAAATGTTCTTGCAAATAGAATGGATTCAAGAAAGGAAATGGGGTCTGAAAACGAGGATTGGTATAAACTTGTAAGAAAGGGTAAGTTAGATTTGTTTAAATCAGTTAAGATACTTACTCCAGGACTTAGTAAAGGAAATCGTTTTGCTATTGATAGAAAAGGTATGACGTACTTATGTGGTGGTGCTGGTGTTTTTGGGCTTGTTCAAAACAAAATTGATAATGATGTTTTGTTATCAATTTTGAACTCTAAGGTTATAGAATTTTATTTACATTCAATAAGTACAAAAAAACAAGGAGGTTATTATTCATATTTAAATCGTTTTTTGGAAGAAATTCCAATTTCGAAAAAATCAAATTCAAAACTTAAAGAACTTTCGGTAAAGTTGCAACTGCTTCATGAAGATTTTAATAAGATTGAAGTAAGTTTATTGTCTTTTATTGAAAAAAGAATGGAAGGAATTAATTTATCAGAAAAGATTTTAGGGTGGGTTGATTTATCGTATGTGGATTTTATTTCTGAATTAAACAAATGCCTAAAGGCATCAAAACTTGAAATGTTTACTGCAAAACAAGAGTTTGAATGGATGGATTTGTTCGAAGATAATAAGAAAAATGCTTTGATTTTAAAAAATGAGATTGCTAAAATTGATAAAACTATAGATCAAATTGTGTATGAGTTATATGGTTTGAGTGATGAGGAAATTAGTATTGTGGAAAATAGTTAGGGTATGAAATTTAAAAAAGAAAAATACTTTGGCGAAGTATGGTTACCTGAACAATCTGAAAACAAAAAATTTTGTTCAATTGAAATTATAGACAATGAGGTTTATTTGCACACAAATTTAATTTGTAGTAAATCGAGCTATAAAGTTGAAGTAATTTATGGTCTTTTTAATGATTTAGGTAGTTTAACTTTTGTAAATTGTACAATTCAACGAAGTGAAAATGGAGTCATTGAGTATAAAAAATATAATCCTGATTATATTTTTGCTTCCATTAATCATATTATTGAACCTATAGGCTTGCGTTTAAAAACCATTGAAATTGAAAATACCACATTTAATAACTTGATTAGAAGTTTTCATATTGTAAATCCACTAGAAAATAAAGTTGAACTCGAATCAATTAAAACTCATGAGATTAAAATCAATGATGATTTAATTTTTTCGTTTTATAAAAACTATGGAATAGAATCTAATAAGTTTGGAACTAATATCGTAAATCAAGCAATATTAAAGGTTGATTTTGCTACTGAAAAATCTTTATTGGAAAGTATTGAGGTTTACAAAAAGTTTCAGAAGTTTTGTGTAATTTTTTTTAATGGAATAGAAAGGTACAATACGTTCCAATCCGTTTGTCTTGAATGTGGAAAAAAATTTAATATACTTTTTTATGATAATTTAGCTTTTACACATCATCAAGGGATTTTTGATGATGAATTAATTAAAGATGATGAGACTTTTAACGAAGTAATTTCTAACTGGTACAATAATGAAGACGTAACATATTGTTTTGATATTGTAATCGAAAATTATTTATCAAAGAAAGTTAGTAATGCGAGGAGATTCACAAATTCCCTAGCTTCCTTTGAAGCTTTTTACAAGTTGTTTTCTTCCAAAAAGCATAAGGATTTAGATAAGCAAATAAATGAATTTAAAGAGGTTTTTGAAAGGATTGATAATACAATAACCAATATCAATGATTTTGCTAAAAAGATGGTAAGAATTAGAGATTTTTATGTTCATGGTAATAGAAAACAAGATGTAAAACATGACAATTTTGATTTACTTCATTTTTCATTGCTTTTTGATTTTGTTGTAATTAGAGAGCTTGCTAAAGAACTTAATTTCAAAGATCAACATTTAAGAGAAATTGAAGAGGAGGGAGCTTCTGTTTTCAAGCATCAAATGCCAATAAATAGAATGTTAAATAGTAATAAAATAATTGATTAAGGAAAAAATATTTTAATTAATTTAATGGCAAACAAAACAATAATAGAAATAGAAAACGTTTCAGTTGATGAATTGGTTGCAACCATAACCAATAAAGTGTTAAAGGGTATAGAAATCCGTTTAGAGCAGTTGCAACAAAAGAACCAGCAAGAGCAACTTTTAACAAGAACAGATACGGCAAAATATTTAAAAGTTGATATTTCAACGCTTTATAACTGGACAAAAAAAGGTAAACTTCAAGCCTACGGAATTGGAAATAGAGTGTATTATAAAAAGAATGAGATTGACGAAGCTTTGATTAGGATAAATTAATTTTGTTGTGAATAATTAAATGAAGCCTTGAATAGATAGGAATTAAATCTCTAAAATAATTTCATAATTTTTTACGTTAAACGTAAAACCAATTCACGTTCATTTCACGTTAAACTTAAAACTAATTTACGTTCATTTCACGTTAAACGTAAAACTAATTCACGTTCATTTCACGTTAACCATAAAACCAATTTACGTTCATTTTACGTTCATTTCATGAATTTAAAGTAAAAAACATCATTGCTCCTGAACCACAATGTATGCAGTGGCAAAAAAATCATTATGAAGTTGTTGATTGCAAAAGTGAAAATCAACAAGCGTTATTAAAACAATATGATATAATTCCATTTGATGAGCATCAAAGTAAATTAATCAAAATAGAAGTTTCTGATACAACTACATTTTTTAAAAATGGTAAATCCTTATACTGGTATTGTAAAGTAAATAGTACACCAGAATTTTTTAACACTCATGGAGTTCATCCAGAGACAGGGACTGCTTTGAAACCTGTTAGTAAATACATCGTTTACAAGTATATTAAATAAACATTAATAAATTATCATTTTGTTTTCTTTTACGGATTTACGTAAAATTAAATCAATTTTTATAATTTATTTTGTGAATGTTAAAGTCATACCTCCGTAAAAATACTTGGTTGACTAGGTATAAATACCTGGTTTAAAAATCAGGTATTTATACGGTTGTGTATGATAAATTTTAAAATTATATTTGGCAAATTTTGTAAGAATAACCCCCTATATATGAAAAACACAACTAACTATTTGTTAACTGCTGGCTTATTGGTAGTTACATCACTTCAAGCCCAAGACATCCTTTGGGAGCGCTCCTACGGGGGCAAACATGCTGAATATTTATTAGACGCAATTCCAACAGCCGACTACGGTTTTATATTGGCTGGAAGTTCAATTTCCAATAAAAATGGAAATAAATCGGAAGACAATAAAGGAGATTTGGACTATTGGATTTGGAAAATGGACGAAAAAGGAACTCCAGAATGGCAAAAAAGCTTTGGAGGTAGTGGCGTTGATATGCTGTACAGTGTTAAAAACACCAATGATGGTGGATTTATTTTAGCAGGAACTTCTTCTTCTAATAAAAGCACAGATAAAAAAGAGGACAGCAAAGGACAAGAAGACTTTTGGGTAATAAAGCTAGATGCCAAAGGAAACGAGATGTGGCAAAGAACCATTGGTGGAGTTAGTCAGGAAAAACTTTTAAGCGTAATTCAAACTAAAGATGGAGGCTACATTTTAGGAGGTTCTTCAAGTTCAAATAGAACTCTTGCCGATAGTAAAGGAAAAGTAGATGAATTTGGCAAATCTGAAAACAGCAAAGGTAATTTAGACTATTGGGTAGTTAAATTAGATAAAGAAGGAAAAGTACAATGGGATAAAACCATTGGTGGAAAATACTACGATGAATTAAAAAGCATTGTTCAAACAGAAGATGAAGGATATGTTTTAGGAGGTTATTCCAATTCCCCTGTTTCAGGAGATAAAACAGAAGCTAATATTGGACAAGGGGATTATTGGGTCTTAAAACTTGATAAAGATGGTTTAGTTCAGTGGCAACGTACCTTAGGAGGAGATAAAGACGATAACTTATTTGCATTAATTCAAACAAAAGACAAAGGGTTTCTTGTTGGAGGAAGTTCAAATTCAAGTGCTACCGATGCTAAATCAGAAACCAGTAAAAATGGTTCTGACTTTTGGGTTTTAAAATTAGATGAAATTGGAAATGTTCAATGGCAAGAAGCCTATGACTATGGAAAATACGATGTATTATCTTCAATTGTGGAGAATCCAGATGGCACTTTTTTGATTGGTGGTTATGCGCAATCTGAAGCTAAATCCAAATCAACAAATGCAAAAGGTTTAAAAACAACAAAAAAAGACAAAGAAGGAATCAATGATTACATCGCTTTAAAAATAAAAGCAGATGGCGAAGAGTTATGGACACAAACCGTTGGTAGTAATGGGGATGAAGTGTTGAAAAAGCTTTTTGAAATGCGAGATGGTGGTTATTTGTTAGCAGGAACATCAAATGGAACGATTTCTAGAGATAAAAACTCGATGAAAGGCGGACAAGATTTTTGGATTGTAAAATTAAAAGACAAGGACAAGGAGGAAAAAGTAAAGCAAAATGTTGAAGCGATTCCTAATCCAGCTTTGTCCTACACCAATGCAATTATTGGGTATGAATATAAAGAAGGAACAGTAACACTTTTTGATTTAAACGGAAGAAGCTTGCAAACAATAAACATAGATGGTGAACGAACAATTCCCATAAATTTAAGTGGATTACCGCAAGGAGTTTACTTAATTGAAGTAAAAACAGATGTAAGTAGAGATGGTGTTAAAGTGATTAAGAACTAAGCAAGTAGTAAAAATGAAGACAAATTTTAAAATAATATTATTCTTAGTATTGATGAGCATGACAATAAATGCTCAAGAATTACCCCAAGTAGTGCCACCAAGTCCAGAGGCTTCGGCATTATTTAAATTCAATGAGATACCTGTTTCTTTGAATAATGGATTACATAACACATCAATTCCTTTATTAGAAATTAGTTCAGGCGGTGTAAACATTCCAATTACTTTAGGTTATCATTCAAGAGGAGTGCAAGTAAACGAGATTGCCTCTAGAGTTGGAACAGGATGGGCATTAAGTTATGGTGGAATGATTTCGAGACAAATTAGAGGTAAGGCTGATGATATAGATTTGGGCTATAATTCAAATCCAAACTCTGTTTCGACTTATTATTCAAGTGATAGTACTCGAACATATCAAGCTTTATTAACCGAAGGAGAAAATGGCTACCAGTATTACGATTATTATCCTGATAAATACATGATAAGTACCAACTTTTTTAGT
The DNA here is from genome assembly GCF_009495795.1 of Flavobacterium sp. LMO6. Classification (NCBI taxonomy): domain Bacteria; kingdom Pseudomonadati; phylum Bacteroidota; class Flavobacteriia; order Flavobacteriales; family Flavobacteriaceae; genus Flavobacterium; species Flavobacterium sp. LMO6. The sequence goes on from NZ_WIBH01000004.1 coordinate 64,902, forward strand.
GGAGAATTTTATTATGATAAAAATACGGGAACATTTTTAACGCAAAAGTTTAGCGATATTAAAATTGTACCTGAGTATACTGGAGGAGGTCTGTCGGGATTTAGAGTAACAGATAATCAGGGGAATATTTATATTTTTGGAAATATAGTTTACCCAACTTCATTTTCAAACGAATACGAATGGACAGAAACCACTTATACATACAACAACAATGGATTACAAAGTTCTGGAGGAAATAATGTTAATATAGCATATAGTTCTTGGTTTTTAAAGAAGATTGTAACCAATACAAATGAAGTAATTGAATTTATTTATGAAGACGAAACAACCTCTTTTATTAGACGTAGTGGAGATACAGATCAATATACTGAAACAATAACTTCTTCAACATTACAAAATGGTTCAACCTATGATGTAGTTCACCCTGTTACTTGTCATTTTTCAAAAATATTGTCTTTCCAAAAAAGACTTTCTGAAATTCATTTTGATACAGGAAAAGTAGTTTTTGTAAAGTCAGAAATACCAAGAGAAGATTTACAAAATGGATATAGTTTAGATAAAATAAAGTTATTTAATAAAACCAATCAATGTGTTAAACAAATACAACTTAACTATTACTATACCAACTTTACAGGAATTGATAATATAAATCCAAATAGCGTTATGTTGGATGATGATTTTGCAAAAAAACGTTTGTTTTTGGAATCAGTAGAATTTAAAGATAGTTTAGGAACAAACACGGAGAAGAAATATCAATTTGAGTATGATAGTCAAGTTTTACCAAGTAGACATTCAAATTCAATAGACTTTTGGGGGTATTATAATGGAAAAAATAGAGGGGATTTTATCAATTGGGGAAATACTAATTACGATGACGCTGTTGTAGATCCAATAAAAGTTCAAGCGGGATTGTTAAAAAAGATTATTTATCCTACTGGTGGTTATACTACTTTTGAATATGAACCTAATATTGTTTTAAATCAATTGCCTAGACCATCTTCTTTATCTTATAATGGACCAGTTGGATATGTAATTCCAAATACAAATCCTATTAATTTTAGAGAAGTAACTCTCGGATATTTTAATTATGATAAATACAATATAACAAGAGCAAGATATGAAGAAACATTTACTGTTTCAACAAGTGTATTTGGACGTTGCCAAGTAAATATCAATACCAGTGGAAGTTACCGATATTTTTGTTATTTACTAGATTCAAATAATAATTTTTATATTTCTCTTCAAAACTTAGGAACAAATTCATTAGAATTAGAACCAGGAACTTATACATTAGTATTTGATCCTGACGTTCCAGACTGGAGTCAATTACCTACTTACTTGCCAGATGGTAATCCTGATTTTGAGGCAAATATTGCGCGATTCTTTTTTGTGCATTTAAATTGGGATGAAACAATTAATAGCAGTTATATTTATGCTCCTGGTAATAGAATTAAAAAGATTAACAACTTTACCGCTGATTCTAACCTCGAATTTTCAAAATTATTTTCTTATGAAAATGAAACAGATAATTCTCCTAATGGGGCAATATTTAGTACATCAAATTATAAAATTATTAAACATAGAGTAGGGCAATATCCAATTTATGATCATGCTTACAGCCCAGCGAGTGGTCTTTTTGGAGCATATTCAAAAGACAATTTTGCATACCACACGGTAAATGAATATTTTTTGAATAATAGTGGCGACAGTAAAGACAAAATAACAAATAAATATAGTTTACCTTTTGATTTTGGACAATATTATACATTTCCACATCATCCCATTTCAGACTACGAATGGTTAAGAGGGTTAGAGTTGTCAAAAATATTTTATAAAAAAGAAAATGGTATTTTCAAAAAAGTAAAAGAAATTACTAATGATTATTTCTTAAATGGTTCTTTGTCAATTCCTTCATATCTATTAATGAGTGAAGATTTTATAAGTAATGTTTATCCTTTTGGGTTAGACGTTGTAAAACCACTTGCTGAAAATTTTTCTAGCTTCCCATATCTAAGAAATAAAACACAATTATGTTATCCTGTTTCAATAGGTTGTAATCTAAATTATTATGTTTATAATGCTACAACAAGTTTACCTGGTTACAGAACTTTCTTTTTCACAGGCGGTACATTAGATTTAAGTACAACCAAAGTAACCGAATATTTTGATAACGGTCAAGAAATGGAAACGGTATCAACTTATGGATATGATTACAACAATCATTATAATGTAGCAAGTGTATCCACTACAAATTCATTTGGGGAAACATCTGAAACAAAATACCAATATGCTTCCAATACATCAAATCAAGCTCTTAAAGATAAAAACATGGTCGCAATTCCATTAATAACCGAAAATTTTAAAAATGGAGAAAAATTAGCAACTATTGAAACTGTTTATAAAGATTGGAATGCCGATGCAAACATTACATTATTAGCACCAGAATTCATAAAAGCGTCAAAAGGTTCAGCTCCATTAGAAACACGTGTTATATACAATTTAGTAGATCCTGTTAACGGAAACCCACTACAAGTACAAAAAGAAGGCGGTATGACAATTTGCTACATTTGGGGATATAACAAAACCCAACCCATTGCTAAAATAGAAAATGCTACTTACAGTCAGATACAGCAATATGAAGCCAATTTACAAACGCTCTCAAATGGAACAAATGAAGCTAGTTTAATTACTGCTTTAAATAGCTTAAGAACTGCTCTTCCTAATGCTATGATAACTACTTACACCTACAAACCATTAGTAGGTATAAGCACCGTAACTGACCCTAAAGGTGACAAACAAACCTATCATTACGATGGTTTTAACCGATTACAGTTTGTAAAAGATGCTCAAGGGAATATTTTAAGTGAGAATCAATATCATTACAGAACACAAAACTAAAGCAAGATGAAAAAGTTATTATTTATTATTTCAATTATACCTGTTCTTGCTTTGGGACAAAGCACCGACCAGAATTATGTTAAAACCACCGCCTACAAACAAGCTACAGCAACATCAAACCCAAACCCTGATGTAAATGTTGCGAATGTTCAAGTAAGTTACTTTGATGGATTAGGAAGACCTATCCAACAAGTGGCACACAAACAATCCAACTCGGGTAAAGATATTATTACCCACATCGAGTACGACCAATTTGGTAGACAAACTAGAGATTATCTACCTTATGTAAGCACAGGTGCTTCGTTAAATTATTTGCCGTCAGCACAAACGGATTTATTAAATTTTTACGCCAGTCCAAACGCTACACAAACAGGAAATCAATATTTTGAAGGTACTGGAAATCCATTTAGTGAAAAACAATTAGAAAGTTCGCCATTAAATAGGGTTTTCAAACAAGCGGCTCCTGGCGATGTTTGGGCTATGGGTAATGGTAAAGAAATTAAGTTTGATTATCAAACCAATATAGAAAACGAAGTAAAATTTTTCAGAGTTGTTTCAACATGGAATGCTTCAAAAGGACTCTATGAACCTGCCATTGTTCAAACAAGCAATTATTTACCGAATCAATTATACAAAACGGTAACAAAAGATGAGAATTGGGTTCAAGCAGATAATCATAACAATACTTCAGAAGAATTCAAAGACAAAGAAGGTAAAGTAGTGTTGAAACGTACTTATAATGGTGGGGAAAAACACGACACTTACTATATCTATGACCAATTTGGAAATCTTACCTATGTAATTCCGCCATTGGCAGAAGGTAATGCTTCACAAACTAATCTTGAATATTTAGGCTACCAATATAAATATGACAGCAGAAACCGATTGGTAGAAAAAAAACTACCAGGAAAAGAATGGGAATTCATTGTGTATGATAAATTAGACAGACCAATTGCAACGGGTCCAGCTTATAATCCGTATGGTGATGGCACGCTAGGATGGATGATTACGCAATATGATGAGTTTGGCAGAGTATCACAAACTGGTTGGAAACAAATGACCGTAAATGAAACAGAACGTAAAAATCATCAAGAGGTATTAAATGCGGGTGGTAATCCATTTGTGTTAGTGCAAAATGATATTTTAACTAAAAATTTCTACGACAATTATACGTTTGCAGGTGCGCCTACCATGCCTCAAACAGTTGATGGGCAAGGGGCGGTAACTGCTGTAAGAGGTTTGCAAACAGGTTCATGGGTTAAAGTTTTAGATACACAAGGAAGCACAACAGCGGAAACATCTTACACTCTTTATGACTATAAATACAGACCTATAAGAACAAGAACCACTAACTTTTTAGGTGGTTATACAGAGGTTGATTCCAAGATTGACTGGGCTGGAAAAGTAGAAAAAATCGTTACCAAGCATAAATATAATACAAATGCAACCGTTTTAACAACTACAGAAACCTTTACTTATTCACCACAAGACAAATTAGTAGTACACAAGCACAAGATAAATGATGGTGCCGAAATGTTAATTGCTAAAAACAACTACGATGAGTTAGGGCAACTTATAAAAAAAGAAGTAGGAGGTCAAGATTTTACAGGAGCTAACTGCTATCAAAAAGTAGATTATAAATACAATATTAGAGGTTGGTTAAAAGAGATTAACGATGTTGATTCTAATACATCTAGCGATTTATTTGCATTTAAAATTAATTATAACGAAGGAACAACTCCGTTATATAATGGAAATATTTCAGAAACCTATTGGAAAAGTGAAAGCGACAATGTATTACGAAAGTATGAATATCACTATGATAATTTGAACAGATTGCTGTTGGCTAATTACAGCAAACCACTATCTACTACTATTCCTAGTGCGTTTACAACCAATAGCTATTTAGAAAAAATTGGATACGACAAAAACGGAAACATTACTAATTTAGTTAGAAATGGTGATTTAGACAGTAATGACTTTGCTATTGAGATTGATAATTTGGTTTATACCTATGACACAAACAATAAAAATAAGTTAGTAAAAGTCTTAGACCAAAGCAACCATCCACAAGGCTTTAAAGACGACAGCAACGGTATAACAGACCCTGCCAATGATTATGATTATGATGCTTATGGAAATTTAATTAAAGACACCAACAAGGAGATAGATTCAATAACATATAATCATTTAAATTTACCAGTTTCAATGCTTTTTATTGGTAGAAACAGAGGAATTACTTATCTTTATAATGCATTAGGACAAAAAATTCAAAAATATGTTCATGATGCCAGTACAACACCAGTAACTTCTACATATATGAATGGAGGTTTTCAATATACAAACAGCGTATTAAACTTTTTTCCACATGCTGAGGGTTATGTGAATAGAACGGTGGGTAAAAGAGGAAGTTTTACTTACAACTATGTATATCAGTATAAAGATCATTTAGGAAATAACAGATTAAGTTTTACGACAAATCCAAGTGTAATTCCATTGCCAGGAGCACCTGTTCCATTAACAATTTTAGAAGAAAATCATTATTACCCATTTGGTTTAAAACACACCAGCTACAACACCACAAAGTATGATTTTGTTGAGGTAGAAGACGGGGCTAATTATTATATAAACATTACGCAACTACCTGCTGGTTATAGTAGTGCTTATAAGTATAAGTACAATGGTAAAGAGTTTCAAGACGAGTTGGGGCTTAACATGTATGATTACGGAGCAAGGAATTATGACCCTGCACTAGGGCGTTGGATGAACATTGACCCGCTTGCTGAACTAGGACGAAGATGGTCACCATATACCTATGCTATGAATTGTCCAACATACTTTATCGACCCTGATGGAATGCTTTCACAGTCATTTATTGATGAAATGTGGAATGAATCAGGGGATGGTGAAACTACATGGATTAATAATAATAATGGAACTTTTTCTGCAAGCAATGGTGAAAGTGCAGATATTGGAGAAAAGGAAAAAGAAAAGAAAAAGACAACAAATTCTAAAACAGCTGATGGGGCTAGAGTAAAAAGAAAAGGGAATGGTGAAAACATAAACTATTTTGACCCTGATGACAAAATTCATATAGGTCTGTATTTAACAGCAGAAAATCAAATAGTTGAAGAAGGTGTTTTAAAAATATTTACACACGGTAACGCTAATACTACTTGCGGATATCAGACCGTTGAAGACATAGAAGCTGTTTTGTATAGGGATAGTGCGGTTTGGAGAAATTTTGTAGATAATGGAGGTGAGTTAACAGTTATATTATATAGTTGTTTAACAGCTGATAAGTTTACTGATGGTTCAAATACTCCAATAGCAGAAGAATTTGCCGTCTATAATTTTGAAAAAGGTAGAAATCTTCAGGTTATCGCACCTACTAGTAATGTAAGTGGAGACTATCATAGGAAAAGATTTATTGTACATAATGGAGGACATTGGGTTAAGTATGTAAAAGAAATTGTAAATAATTCAACAACAAAAAAACAATAATAGATATGAGGGTATTCATTTTTTTATTTTGCTTTTTCCTTTTTAATTCTTGTAATAATTACAAAAATGAAGGGGAGAAAATTGAAATTTCGGATAATCAAAAATATGTCGATAATCTAACGGAAAGATGTATTAAAAAAGGGGACTCTAGGGCTTTTGGAGAATTAATTACATATTATGGTAAAAACAATTCTGGAAGATATGAGATTTTGCCAATTGCTATAATTATGGCAGACAAATATAACAATGACAATGCAAGAGTAACTATTTATTTTCAAATGATAATGATTCATAATGAAGGTAAAAGAAATAAAGAGTTGTTTTTTAGTTTAAATCAAAATCAACAAGATTTTGTAGTGTCATACTTAATTGAAGGGGTAAAGAATAAAAATCCTGGATGTAAGGCTTTATTAAAGAAAGCTCTAATTGGGGGTTATGAACTTAAAAATGAGGACAAACAATATGAAAATTTTGTTATGGAATAGTTGTAATGGTAATAATTAGATTTAACCAAACAACCATTCATAAATCCTAAATTAAAATAGGATTAGTTAACTAGTTCGCAAAAAAATAAACGGCATTGATGTATGATTCAGAAATGCCGTTTTTTTATTCAAAATGTGGTTTTCCGTAAAATAGTAATAATTGATTTTCGGTTATTTGTGTATTATTGAAATAAATGACAAAATACCATTAGATAAAACCATGTTTTTCGGTTATTGTTTTGTTGTTATGCATTTCCGCTAATCACCGATTTGCAATTAATTATATTTTACAAAAGGAGTTATGTAATTTGATTTTGAACTATTAACATTAATTAAATAGATTTTCATTTATGAGGACAATTGGAATAAGAGCTAACCCAAAAGAGATTTTTTTTGCGGTTATCGAGCAAAATAAGGGAGAAAATACAGTTTTGGTGATTGATAAATTAATTTTACCAATATCATTATCCACTCCTGATAAATTAAATTTTATTAGAAAAACAATAATTGATATAATAAATCAGTATCAAGTAACCAAAGCAGGAATTAAAATTACTGAAGGAAATGCACAATCAATAAGTATAGAAAGAGTTTCGATTGAGGCTGTAATTCAAGAGTTGTTTTCCAGTTGCTCAGTGCAAAAATATTTTGGAGGTAATATTTCAAAAATATCTCGATTATTATGTATAGGAAATAATGGTGATTTTAAAAAAATTGTATCAGGTGAACAAATTCCTATTGGTTTAGAATTTCTTAAAGATAATAACGACCAAGAGAGAGAAGCAGTATTATCAGCATTAGCTGCATTAAATTTATAATATGAATATAGGATTAAGAGAGGCAACTTTAAACTTTGAATTAAAAAGAAATATTGGAGCAGAAGGAAAAAATTCAGATGTTTTCACAGCACATGACAAACAATTTGATGCTGATGTAGTTATAAAGAGGATACCTAAAAAAGACTTTACTTCACCTAACGATTATTATAGAGAAGCAAAATGTCTTTATGCTTCTAAGCATCAAAATATTGTAACTGTAAATTATTCTTGTGAAGATAACGATTACATTTACATTGCTATGCCTTATTATGGAAAAGGTTCTTTAGAATCTTTGACAAATAATCAGTTTTTGACAGTAAGAGAAATATTAAAATATTCAATTGATTTTCTTTCAGGAGTTAATCACATTCATACAAAGGGATTAATTCATTTTGATATTAAGCCCACAAATATTTTAATTTCAGATTCAAATGAAGCTTTAATAACAGATTTTGGTCTTGCAAAATTTACTAATATTCATAGTGTTGCTGAGCAAGATATGTTTTATGGCCCAGATGGTATGAGAATTAAAGACCCAGATAAAATTGTAGAAAATCATAAGGCTTCACTTAATCAAGCTATAACTGATATAAATGATTATATTAATAAAGGGATTATTAGTAACGAAATTGGGCAAATGCTGATAGGAGTAAATAAATCATCCTTAAAAGAAATTTCTAAATTAGAAAAATCAGACCAAGTTTATAATGTTCATTTTGATAGTACTGTAAACGGTGGTGGAGTTAGTTATGACATGTCGACTGAAGAAGTAATGATAGGAATAGGAGCAGATAGTAGTAAGGGAATGATAGGACATGAATTAAAACATGGTTATCAATTTGAAACAGGACAAATTTCTATTGTTGCGAATAATTCCAATTATGGTAGTTTATATGATATTGGAGATGAAACAGAATCTTACAATCGAGAAAGAGCCTTGGATGGTGGGATGCAATTTTTTAGTAGTTCAGGATTTAAATGGAATAACAATGATGTGTATAATTTTGGAAATACTCAGACGCCTCCAGCATATCAGACTCTCCCATCGATAGATGTTAGATTGAAGTCAACATTTCTATTTTTTAATATATATTCTCGTGAAGGTAAAAAATTACGTGATGCAACTATAGAAGCTGGTAGACTTGGAACACCTGTTTATGAAGTATATAAAGGCTGGAAAAAGGTTTATCAAAAAGGTATTAATAAAAGAACATAAATGATGAAGACAATATTTTTTTTGTGCATAATTGGTATTTATATTCCACAACTTAACGTTGTTGGGGTGTACTCTTTTAATAGTGGAAAATTTCATGAAGAAATCGAACTACTTCCCGACAACAAATTTGTATATCATCAAAAAAGAGAGTTTTTGGATATTAAGGTTGTTGGAAATTACAAAGTCATAAATGATGGAATTATTCTTGATAGTTATCCTCAGAGAGATAAAATCATTGTAAAAGAAAGTTCAAAAACAAAGCATGGTAAAACAGAAATCAGAGTTAAAGATAAGTTTGGGAGTTCATTTTATTACTCTGTTGATTTGTTTTTTATAGATGGAACAGTTATTTCTTTACAAAACCAATATGAAATTACATATACAGACAAGACTCTTTTAGGTTTTACAATAACTGATTCCAAAGGACTGTCTTCTCCAAAATATATTATAAAAGGGGGTAATTCAAAGTGTTTTGACGTTCAGTTTGAATCAAACAGAGTTTTCGAGAATGAGTTTTGGCAAATTAAAAACAAAGAAATTATTCCAATTGGCTTTGATGGACTTCCTCAAAAATATAGACTTGTAAAAACTCGCTGATGGGTAAGATAATGTGGTAATGTATCAGATTTAGTGTTGATTACATTTTGTGTTGTCAAAAGTCTGAAAATCAATAAAAAATGAAAATAATTGTAAAAAGGATGAGCTATATAGCTCATCCTTTTTTATGTTTAATGCTCTTAAATTAAAGAAAATGATAAAAAATGAGGCCTCGTGTGTCAAACTAAGTGATAGCAAAATTTGTCCAAGTTGCGGTTCTAATAATGTTATCAAAAATGGATTTACTGCTAACAAAAAACAACAGTTTATTTGTAAATTCTGTAAAAAGAGATTCATCGATTGTTATACTTATAAAGCCTATAATCATTGGGTAAATAAAAGAATTATTCAGTTTACAAAAGAAGGATTAGGAATTCGAAGTACTGCAAGAATCTTAAAAATATCCACAACTACTTTATTAAAGAGAATAATTGCAATTGCAAAGAAAATACCTAATCAGCCTATTTTTAAAAATAGAACTTACGAAGTTGATGAAATGAGAACATTTATAAAGAATAAAGAAAAGCCTATTTGGATTGTGTATGCCTTAGAAAGAAAAACAAAAAAAGTTGTAAATTTTAGCATTGGTAGAAGAACTAAAAGAACCTTGCAATATGTTACTAATACATTGTTGTTGTCTAATCCTAAAACTATTTACACAGATAAGTTGGTGCGTTATAAATCAATATTAAGAGATGAAGTACACAATACAAAACAATTTGGAACAAATCATATTGAAAGAAAGAATCTTTCATTAAGAACACATCTAAAACGACTTAACAGAAAAACAATCTGTTATTCAAAAAGCTTCATATTGTTGCAATGTGTATTAAGAATTTATTTTTGGGGATAGTATAATATTTGTTTTAAATCTTAGGGGCATTTTTCCAATAGGCTTTCAGTTTTTCGGCATATTCTTTTGGAGTTATTTTAATATAGCTTAAAAATTGAGCTTCCGTTTTATGTCCTGTTATTTTCATAATGGTTAATGTGTCAATTTTTCCATACAAGTTAGTTGCAAAAGAACGTCTACAAATGTGCGAGCTAACTAACTCATGTTTTTTATACATTCCTGCTTTCTTTCTATAAATGATTTCCTTTTTGCCGTCTTTTTTAGTTATTATTTCGTCCATTCTCGCTCCCTCAACTTCTTCAGAAATTCCAACTTCTTCACAAACTTTTTTTATGTAGTCATTAAATTTTTGGTCACTAATCTCTCTTGGAAATTTTCCATTCCTTTTGTCAAGAATAAATTGAACTTGTTCATGGATAGGTATTATTACAGGAAAATCTGTCTTTATTGTGTTTTTTTCAATAAACCCATCTACTAAATTTTTATTTGTCAATTTTAAAAAATCAGAAATTCTTAATCCAGTTCTTAATCCAATGATGAACCAATCTCTTGCATTGTCTAGATGATCTAAGTCGAATTTATGATTGAAAATTTTATTAATTTCTTCTTCTTTAAGGTATATATCTTTTGTTTTGTTTGTTGGAGTGTAGAATTCGTTAAATTTAGCCTCTTTGTTAATTTCAATTCCTTTTTTGTCGGCATAGTTAATCATTAATTTTATGTCATCTACATAGCCTCCAATTGTATTGGGATTTAGTTTTTGTTGCTTATCGAGAAATTCAATGAAAGAGTTGTGAAATTTTAAATCAATATCACTAATTCTTAATTTTATACTCTTGAAGTCTTCAAACGATTTAATTTTACTTAAAGTAGTATTGTAATGTTGTATTGTTCTGGGTTTAATAGGGGTGTTATTTCTTGTTTTTTTTGTTTTAGATTCCTCAATAAAAGTGTTTATATAATTGGTAAAAAAAATTATATTATCAGATAATTCATTTTTGGTTTCACGATTGAAAAATTTATTAATTTTTTCTTTTAACCATTTACTATTGAAGTTAATTCCTGATTTTAAATCTTTGTTGTATTCACCAATTATGAATCTATCTAAATCTTTTAAATCCAGGTTGACTTTGTCGCTATCGAAGTCTTTTGTCGGTAAAACTTCTGATTTTGTTGAACTCCATCTTTTATTTGGAATTTTAAGATTAGTAGAGCATTCAATATCAAAGATTTTAGATTGCTTAAACCTGTAATAAATTGTATTCCATTCATTGTTTGTTTTTACTCTAAAACTTCCTGTAGCCATAATAATAATTTTTTGCTAATATAATGCAAAAACTATTCCGTTCCCCTAATGTTCCCCTAAATTTATGAATTAATAGAAATTAGCAAGAATTTTTTAAAACTTTTACATTTGATTTATATCAATAAAATATGGGTTTTTAAGCAATTATGAATGATTTTTAATTTATTAATATTGGTTCAAGGTACACCTTTTACCCGCACAAAAAGCTTTAACGTAAGTTGGAGCTTTTTTTTATGGGTTAAGATTACTGAAAAAACCTCAGTACCAGCTTGTTTTTTATGCTTTCGCGAGCATCTTGCTCGTGACCACTGTAAAATCAACATAAACTTTAAATGGTTTATTAATTTTATATTTTTGAATAGTATGAATAGAAAATAATAAATTTATATAAAAAGAGGAGTAGGAGTTAAAAATTAATTTTCAATTAGTCAATAATTTTTGTATATTTTTGTTTAAAGTCGCGAGACTTTGCGCAGCGGGTAATCATCAAGTTGTTAGAGCTTGGTATAATAAATATTATAATTCATAAGATATGAGTAAGTTAAAATTTTTTATTGGTACTAGTTTTCTTTTGATAATAATTTACACTTGTTTTCAATATTATAATTATAAAATGTATTTTGGGACAACAACAACAAACTTATCAAATGATTTATTTTATCCAGTTTTAAATTATGCAACAAAATTTAAAAATAAGGATTTAACTCTTCCTGAAAATTTAAAAAAAATGGACAATTGGATCAAAAAAAATTATGCTGGTTTTGATAAGTACAAAGAGATTCTTTCATGTGGATATTGTATCAAATATGATAAAAGAAGTAATTTTTATTTGTTTGTAATTTTTGGAGAAGATAAAAAGATAAGTGATAAAAATTTATCAATAGTAGATTTAGATAATAATGAGGTTTTTAGTATCAAGAGTCCTAATTTTATTGAATACTTATTTAATGGAAAAGATTACGATATTGTATTGTTTGGTTACAATAAACCCTGACAGCTCGGATTTTTTGGAGCTCATGCTATAGAAACCCGATCGCTCGGATATGCGCAACGATAGCGCGGATTTGTAATCCGTGCCCACAATAAAAGGTAATGTATCAAAATTAGTAACACCCGCTCTGCGAAGTGTTCTAATTAAAACTAAACATGCTGCGTAAAGTCTCCTGACTTTGAGCAATAATAAACAAAAAGCTACAGTAGAAATATTGTAGCTTTTCCATGTTTCCACACTGATCCTTTTGAATGGTAAGTATTAAAAAAGCCACTTGAATATCAAGTGGCCTTTTCTTTTAACTAACTGTAAATTTACTCTTTTAACATTTTCTTTGTTTGGCTTATGCCGTTTATATCTGTTATCTTGATTAAATACAATCCTGTTTCTAGGTTTGTGATATCAAGTTGCTGATTTGAATTTATATCATTATATGTTTTAACTAATTGTCCTGCAATGTTATAAATTTCTACTTTAGACGCATCTCGAGAAATAGCAAAACTATTTTTTGCAGGATTAGGATATAAAGCAATAGTGTTTTGAGTTGCTTCAAAATCGTTTGAAGAAAGTGTAGACGGTTGATTTCCAAAAACTCTAAATCTTCCCGAATTAACACTAATAACATCTGTTGGGTTGTTTATCACAACTGGAGCATTATTATCCATTAAATCATACCATGTCATAGGATAGGTGTAAGCATCTGTTGGAAAACTTGGATTAATAGTTAAGTTAGCTACAGAAAAATTAGCAATTACCACTACATTTCTCAATTGTGTTGTAGGAAATGAATTGTTATAAATATAAATACGTTGTCTAACATTGTTAGCATCAGGACTTATACTGTGGTCTCCCATGAAAACAGGCTCAGAAGTTTTAAGTTTAATCATTTTAGACCAGTCACTTAAAATTGAAGTTCTTCTTGCATCTGCCAACCAATTTTCTGTCCATTGTACTTGTTCTTTAGTATCTAGCTTACAATCGCCTGGAAAAAATGTACTTTCGTCATTTACTGTTCCGTTAGCACAAGTGTAAATGGATTGATTGTTTCCAAGTTCTCCAAAATGCCAAATCATTTTTGGTCCTGGCACTAAAATACTAGTAGCTCCAATTGCTCCCATTCTATTTAAGGCATTGGTTAAATTTCCATTAACTGGAAAAGCACCTGCACCATTACCATAAGTTATGGCTTCATACATCATTCTGTCTTTATCATGACTTTCAGGGTAACCAATAAGTCTTTTACCTGTAAATCCTCTACTTGTATGCGACATTCTTGAAATATTTTGTGTAGAATATCCCATTGCCAATTCTTTGTATTGAGAATACATTTCACCCCACATCATAATTCCTTTTCCTTCGCCAATTCTGTAGTTTGCCCATTGTTGTTCTTCGCCATCTGTTCCTAAATGCTCAAAAATTACATAATGATCGTTGTCTAAAGACCAACAATAATCTGCGTATTCTTTTAGTACATCTACACGGTCCGGCTGATAAGCATTAGTACAAGCATCATCTCCACCACTACAATTTTGTGTAAACCCTTTTGTCAAATCCCATCTAAAACCATCTATTTTAAATTCTTCAATCCAGTGTTTTACGGTTTGTTTTACATAATTTCTGGTTAGAGTAGACGAGTGGTTAAAATCGTCACCCACGCTATAACTATGGCGTGCAGTAGTATTGAAATATGGATTATCTATTGCAGGACCTCCCCAGCCATCGCCATCAGGATCATTCATCCACATTCTTATCATGGGGTTTCTTCCAAAAGCATGGTTAAAAGCAATGTCAAGAATAATGGCAATTCCATTTTGGTGACATAAATCAACTAATTCTTTAAATTTTTCAGGAGTACCATAAAATTTATCTAAAGCCATATGAAAAGCGGTATTGTATCCCCAACTTTCATTTCCTTCAAATTCCATTATTGGCATTAGCTGAATTGCATTTATTCCTAAATCTTTAAAATATTGAATTCTATTAATTACATCTTGGTAGTTTCTATTCGCATCAAAGTCACGAATTAATAATTCATAAACGACTAATTTATCTTTGTTTGGTTTTGTAAAATTAGTTACTTGCCAATTGTATGGAGTGGTTCCTGTTTTAAACCATGTTACTTCACGATCTTGACCTGCTGGATATGCAGGTAAACTAGGAAAAGTAGTATTTGGTATCCATTCATCATCATATGGAGATAAAACCATTGTAGAGCAAGGATCTGCAGCTTTTACTAATGAAGGTGAGTTTGCAATAGGGGTTTGATCTACTACCCAATATTGATATGTATTATCTGCACCTGGAGTTAATCCTGTAAGTTCCAACCAAAATTTATCTGAACTTGGATCTTTTTTCATAGCATAATTTGAATCAGGATTGTAGTTGTTAAAACTACCCGCCACATAAACAAAATCTTTGCCTGGAGCTTCTAAAACGAGTGTGGCCTTTGTGTTATCTGATGTATTATAGTTAATTCCATTTACTAAACCACCCGGAATAGATTGTGCTGTACTTCCAGGGTTTACAATTACAGAAAATCTTCTAGTAATTGTTGATCCTGCTAAAGTTACTTCAAGTTCATAACTTGTATTTGCTGTAATATTTGTATGGTTAAACGAATAACTTGAAGTTGAACTTGTGTTTATGCTTGTTCCGTTTGCTTTTAAATTGTAATTAGCCGTACCACCTGTATTTGTTGCTGAAATAGAAATGTTTCCTCCTGAATTGATAATAGTTGTACTATTATTAACTGGGCTAACTAAATTTACCTGAAAAGTACCTACATTGAAAATAAAATCTCCGCATGATGGAGGTAGTTTTAAAGTTTGACTTCCGTTAGCGTTTCTGAAAACCATTCCTAATTTTGTAGCATTTGCTTGTTGTGTTCCGTTTAATCCAAAATAAGTACTTGGTGTTAAAGTGATACTCCATGTACCATCGCCATTATTAGTCATTAGTCCTACACTGTCATCTTGACCCCAATTCCCAACAACGTTAAATCCAAAAGCATTAGTATCGTCACCAATACCTGCATGCATGTAAACTTTTGCAGGTGATGTTCCCATTTGATTACAAGATTGCGCAGCAGTAGAAACAGTTATTGTTATGGCATCCGTTACATTAAAACTACTAGGAGTAATAGTAACTTGTGCTTGAATGTAAAATCCAGTAAATAGTGTTATAAAATATAGTATTTGTTTTTTCATAGCTTACTAATTTTAAAAAAAGGCTGCCGGATAAAGGACAGCCTTTTTGATAAATATATTAATTATTTTATAGAGCAATTAACTCATAAGTGTATTTTCTAGGATTAGATAAATCTAGTATAACTTTATAGTTACCAGCTGCTCCGTCAAATGTTAAATCGCCACCGTCAACTAAATAACCATCAGCATTTACTGTACCTAAATCAAATCCATTGCTCCAATCATTATTTCCTCTAAATTTGAAAGCTCCAGGCACTAATGCTATACTTGCAATTTCTAATTTTTGAGTAGTTGGATTGTAAATTAAATCAGTATCAGATCCCCAACCAGTTGGAGTTGCTGCACCAATGATTCCCCAGCTTACAGGGTCTGCAGACCAAGTTCCTGCTGTAGGATTTGCTCTAACTCTGTAATAACCTACAGTTGCAGTACAATCAGACTCTCCTGTTTCTACTAATACACCAGAAAAAGTACCATCGTCTCCATAATCTGTGTTACCCCAGTTGAAATTTCCAGTTGCATCAGGAGCAACAAATTTAAAACCACCATCTAACCATACATATCCTTCATAATCTGTTTCTCCAAAAGCAGAAGCTGCAATTCTAGGAGCTGTTGGTGGATTCCAACCTTGGTGATTTCCAGGTACTGAAAGTTTAGGTAAATCTGTAGAATATGGAGTAACTAAGTAGTTAATTACGTTTGAATATTGTACTTCGCTACTTTGAGCACCAACAGATGCTTTAATTCTAATGTCAATTGATCCTTGTGTAAAAGGAGTTAATCCAACAGCCACCACAGCACTATTTAATACATCAGATGTAGTTGTTACATATGTATTTGTAGTACTTGTAATTACTAATGGTGTGTCAAAATCATCACCTGTTTTGTCAATTTCCACTTCATAAGTAATTTCTGTTGGAGTTGATCCGTAATTTGCATCTTCCCAAGATAAAGTTAACCCTGGATTTAAAGGAGTAGTTGCATCTAAAACTACTTCATCTCCAGATGTTGGTGTAAGGATTTCAAAAGATCCTTCTGGAGTTAAGAACATTAAATTTTGTTCATCTTCGCAAGATACCAAACTTGCTACTAAAGCAATTGATAAAAATGATTTTACTATATTTTTCATATTTAATTTTTTTTGATTAATAACCTGTGTTTTGAGTTAAATTAGGGTTTGAAGCTAAAGTTGCAGGATGTAAAGGGAAAACTTTCATGTGTTGAGGTAAAGCAATACCATTAACTCCGTTTCCTTTCCAAGCCCAGTTATAACTTCCACCTGTAAATTTATTAAATCTGATTAAGTCTTGTCTTCTATGGCCTTCCCAATGTAATTCTCTTGATCTTTCATCTAATATAAAGTCTAAAGTTAAGTTAGATTGAGAAATGTCTGCGCTAGTTGAACCACTATTAGCTCTTTGGCGAATTAAATTTATATATGTTGTTGCTTGAGATAAAGTAGCAGTTGACGCTCCTCTTACAGCACATTCTGCATACATTAAATAAACATCTGCAAATCTAAATAAAGGGAAATCAGTATCTGCAAATGTTGAGTTTGAGCCTGCAATTCCTGTTGAAGTTTTGTTAGAATATTTAAAAAGAATATATCCTTGATCACGATCGGTTACATTAGTTATTTCTATATTTCTAGAACCTGAAATAATATTATTTCTTTGATCATTATTAAATTCAGAACCATTAAACTTTTCAACAAATTGTTTTCTCAATCTTAAAGCTCCTCCCCAGCCTTGAATTCCCATATCAGCTCCATTTTGCTCAAGAGAGCCTACTTGTCCATTAATCATTACAGTTGTAGGACCATAGTTTTGAGTTCTAACCCCGTCTGATTGAATTGCAAATATTAATTCTGGTGAAATATGATTATCTGCTGTAAAGTTGTTTTTATAATTTGAATTTAAAATATAACCTGCATTTATTAGTTCTGTACATTGTGTTGCACATTCGTCATATTTAGCAGTTCCAATATATACTTCAGCGTTAAGATATATTTTTGCCAATAACATTCTAGCAAAACCTTGATCTAATCTTCCATATTCATTAGTTCTAGCTGTTTTTAAATTTGGTAAAATGTCTACTAATTCACTTTCAATGAAATTAAACAATTGCGTTCTATTATATTCAGGACCTGCAACACCTACAGCATCATTTTCTGTGTTAAATGCCGCTTTTCCAAAGAAATCCATCAAATGATAGTAAGCCAAAGCACGTAATGCTCTTGCTTCTTCTCTATAGTATGCTATTTCCGCTTGTTCTGTTGCGCTAATCCCTCTTGAATTTAATTTGTCTGGAGTTGATTGTCTTAAAAATTCATTAGCTAATGCTACTTGAAGCATCGCACGGCTAAACATTCCTCTGAAAAACGGATTTGATGCATCCCAAATATTTCTTTGTAATTCACGAACTCCAATATCATTACCGCCTTCATATGACCAAATAGCCTCATCTGTAGTTAAGTTATTTAAATACCAAACAACACGTCCGTATTGACTAAATCCTGGGTCTATTCCTCCTAAGTTTGAAGAAGTGGCACCATTAGTGCTTGTAAGAGAAAGATTTCCATAAATACCTGCTATTGCATTAGTATATGCTCCAGGTTGAGAGTAAAACGCTTCCTCATCTAGTCTCAGAGGATCGTTTGGGTCAACTTCTAAATCACTCGTACATGAGTTAAAACTCAACGAAATGAATAAAAGAGTTAAGATTTGACTTATTTTTTTCATATTCACAATTTTTTTAAAATTTGACATTAGCTCCAAATAAAATTTGTCTTTGTCTTGGGTATATAGTTTGGTCATTTCCACCAGAGAATTCAGGATCTAAGCCAGAATATTTTGTTATAATAAAAGGATTTTGAACACCAGTAAATACTCTTAATGAAGCTTTGCCTTCTAACCATTTAGGAAATGTATATCCAAAGGTAGCATAATCCATTCTTAAGAAAGAGCCGTTTTCCACGAATAAATCAGATAATACTTGACCAACGCCTGGAGTTTGGAAATTATAATCAAGTACAGATGAAGGAAGGTTTTGTAATTCTCCATTCAAAATTTGGTTATAATAAGAAGAACGAGATTTAACAACATTTAATATTCTATTTCCAAAACTTGCTCTTAAGTTAAAACCTAAATCAAATTTTTTGTAATTAAAGGTTGTTGAAAATCCTAAAATTAAATCTGGATCAACATTTTTATAGATATATCTATCACTATTATTTACAATACCATCTCCATTTAAATCTGCAAATGCACCTTCAATTGGCATTCCATTTGAATTGTATAATTGTTTAAATACATAAAATGAATTAGGTGTATATCCTTCTTGCATAATTTGTGATTCTGTTCCTACGCCAATATTTCCTACGAAGATTGGCACACCTCCAGCAATTTCATCAATTCTTCTTTCAAATTTAGAAGCATTAAAGTTTACACTCCAATTTAAATTTTCTTGTTTTAAAACATCATAATTAATGTTTAATTCAAAACCTTTAACACTCATGCTTCCAATATTTTGAGGCCCTTCGTTAGTAAAATTACTACCATCTGCAAAAGGCGCAACTTGGAATAAATCATTTGATACTTTATAAAAGAAGTCTAAGCTACCATTTAAACGATTGTCTTTAATTCCAAAATCAATCCCTGCATTATAGGTTGTTGTCTCTTCCCACTTAAGATTTGGATTAAAACCTCCGGGTTGTGCAACGTTGTAATAATTACTATCAAATGCATATTGTGAATTTTGATCTCCCAAGAAGTATTGTGGTAAATAAAATAATCCCGCACCAATATCTTGTTGCCCTGTAATACCCCATCCAGCTCTTAGTTTTAATTCGCTAATGGTTTTGTTATCTTTAAGAAAATCTTCGTTTACTTTCCATGCTAAAGATGCTGCAGGGAAATTTCCCCATCTGTTCGCGTCAGAAAATCTAGATGTCCCATCTCTTCTATAGCTTAAAGTTAACAAATATTTATTTTTAAAGCTGAAGTTTGTTCTTCCAAAGAAACCAACATATACAATATCGTCACTCACAAAATATTGAGGAACGTCATCAGCGTTGTTTTGATTTCTACTTGTATATCCATTTCCTTCAAAAATTTGGTAAGAATAACCACCAGTAATATCAAATGTTAAATCATTTATAGTTTTGTTATAAACTAAATAGGCGTCTAATAATTTATTTGTACTAACGCCATCAGAATAGCTATTATTTCCAATTAAGACATTTTGTCTCACAGGAGAAGTTCTTGCAGTTGCTGGAGTGAAATTTTTACTATATCCTTCATCTCTATCTAAACCTAAATTTGTAACTAAACGAAGTTCAGGTAAAAAATGAAATTTATAATCAACTTCAAAATTACCAAAAAGTTTTCTATTTACACTTCTATTATTAGTTTGTAATAATTGAGCTACAGGATTTGCCGTTGCAATTGTAGCAAAATCATTAATTGAAGGTCCGTTTCTAAATTCAAAGAAACCATCAAAAGGAGATGTTGGATCATAAACTGGTTGCGTTGGATCCATTGCAATTGCGCCACCTTCAACCCCTGGTGCATTTCTTCTTTGAGTATTGGTGTAATTTAAAGATAATTTTGCTTTTAAATGGTTGTTGAAGAATGAAGGATTTAAGTTTAACGATACATTATTACGATTCATATAGTCAGTTAATCTTAAACCTTCTTGGTAAGTATTTCCAATAGTCAACCTTGTTGGTAAAAATCCTAAGAAGTTTCCTCTAAGACTAAGGTTGTTATCAATATAATCAGTACGTCTGTAAATTTCTTCTTGCCAATCTGTGTTAGCATCACCCATTTTATTTCTGATGCCTTGATTAAAAGCAGAATCAGTTATTCCTGGGCCTACAGGATATAGATTATTTACAACTTGTCTAAATTGATCGGCAGAAAGTACGTCAATTTTGTTAACTTTTTGGCCAGTACCGTATTGAACATTATAATCAACTTGTAGTTCTTTTGATCCTTTTTTAGTAGTTATGATAATAACTCCATTAGACGCTCTTGTACCATAAATTGCGGTTGCAGAAGCATCTTTTAAAATAGTGAAACTTTCAACATCACTTGGATTTAAAGTAGCTAAAACTCTAGAATCCATTGGTAAACCATCTAGTACAACAAGAGGGTCATTGTTTGCTAAAAGAGAAGAACCTCCTCTAATTCTAATTGTCGGAACAGAACCCGGAGATCCGCCATTACTGTTAATAGTAACTCCGGCAACTTTACCTGTTAATAAATTGTCTACAGTAACATTTGCACCTTTGTTAAAGTCTTTTGAACTAATTGTACTAACAGAACCAGTAGCATCTTTCTTTTTAACGGTTCCATAACCAATAACTACAACATCTTTTAATTCTTTAGAATCTTCTTCTAAAGTAATTGTAATATTGTTTTGATTGTTAAATGTGATTTTTTGGTCTTTATAACCAATGTAAGAGATAGTAATTACATCTCCTTTTTTAATGTTAGAAATTGTAAATTTCCCATCAAAATCAGTAGTAGCGCCATTTTTAGTGCCTTCTACTATAATATTGGCTCCAGGTAAAGGACTTGAATTAGCCCCATCCAACACAGTTCCGTTTAAAGTACTTTGTGCAAGTATACCTAATGGCAATATTAATAAGAAAAATAACAGCTTTTTTTGCAGTGTTTTCATACAAATTGTTTAGATTAGATTGTTTTTAATAGCTTATATATTCACTTCTAATGTTAAATTTATGTAAAAATTACATATAAAAAAACTCAACATTACGAAAACCCTTGCGAAAACGTTTTCGTGTTGAAAACTTTATTGTTTTACTAGGGTTTTCCTCAAAAAATTACGATACTTAAAAAAAAAATGGTACTTTTAAAACATATTAATATTTTGCATTTTTCATAATGAGAAAAAAAGTAACACTTAAGCAAATTGCCAAAGAATTAGATGTCTCTATTTCAACAGTTTCTAAATCATTGAGAGATAGTCATGAAATTAGCGAAGACACTCGTTTAAAAGTGCAAGCATTTGCTAAACTCTACAATTATAAACCTAATAATATTGCCTTAAGTTTAAAGAATAAGAAAACTAAGACAATTGGAATCATTATTCCCGAAATAGTACATCATTTTTTTGCTACCGTAATTAGCGGAATAGAACAAGTAGCAAATGAAAATGGCTATAACGTAATCGTATGTCTTTCAGATGAATCATTTGATAAAGAAGTCATAAACATGGAGCTTTTGGCTAACGGAAGTACAGACGGATTTATTATGTCGCTTTCTAAAGAAACACAGCAAAAAAAAGATTTTCATCATATTCAAGAAATTATAAGTCAAGGTATGCCAGTGGTCATGTTTGACAGGGTTACAAATGATGTTTTTTGCGACAAAGTTATAATTGACGATCAAGAAGCAGCCTTTAATGCAGTTCAGTTTTTTATAGATAGCGGATTTAAAAAAATTGGTTTAATAACAACCGTAGACTATGTAAGTGTTGGAAAATTAAGAACCGATGGTTACAAAAAAGCGTTACTTTCTAATGGTATTTCTGTTAATGAAGATTTAATAGTTAAAATTGAAGATATTGATAATTGTTCTGTTAAAATTGAAAACCTTATCAAAAATATAAAGTGCGATGCCATTTTTGCAGTTAACGAATTGTTTGCCGTAACAGCTATTAAAATTGCAACAAAAAATAATTTAAAAGTTCCTGATGATATTTCTGTAATTGGATTTACTGATGGAATTATTTCTCAATTTTCAACTCCTAGTATTTCAACGGTTAGTCAGAATGGTATAAAAATGGGAAGAAAATCGGCTCAAATGTTAATCGATAGATTAGAACTTGAAGACGAAGAAGACGAACATTATAAAACGGAATTAATTGATACAAATCTCATTTTTAGAGAATCTACGATAACGAAATAGTAAGACATAAATAACTGATTAATAGTTTTTTAAGTATTTTATAATTGCACTAAAACGTTTGAAATTAAAAAAAATTACTTGTTTTATTAAAAAAAATATCTTTAAATTTACAACATCAAAGCTTATACGTTCACTTCTAAAAAAACATAAGTTTTGATAAGCATAGCGCTTATCGTTTAATTAATTAAATTACGATAATGGAAAAGCGTAAATTAAGTTTCTGGGAAATTTGGAACATGAGTTTCGGTTTCTTAGGAATACAATTTGGATTTGCCTTACAAGGTGGATTCATGTCTCGAATTTTTCAAACTCTTGGTGCCGAAGTAGATGATATTCCCGGTTTGTGGATTGCCGCACCTTTAACAGGACTTGTGGTTCAACCCATAATCGGATATTTATCTGATAATACTTGGAGTCCAAAATTTGGAAGAAGAAAACCTTATTTCCTTATCGGAGCAATTTTAGCTTCAATCACTTTATTTATTATGCCACATTCTCCAGCATTATGGATTGCTGCAGGATTATTATGGGTTTTGGATTCTTCTATTAACATTAGTATGGAACCTTTCCGTGCATTGGTAGCAGATAAACTTCCAGAATCTCAACGTTCTAATGGCTTTGTGGTTCAAACATTAATTATTGGAATTGGAACATGGGTTGCTAGTAATTTACCTTGGTTAGTAAATAAATTAGGCGTTTCAAACGAAGCATCAGCTGGAGTTGTACCTTCTTCTGTTGTAGTTGCATTTTCAATTGGTGCTTTTGTATTTATTACAAGTATTGTTTACACCTTAATGACAACTAAAGAAGATCCGCCAGAAAATTTAGAAGAATTTCTATCTGAAAAAAAGAAGTCCAGATTTATTCCCGACTTATTTGAAAGCTTGAAAGAAATGCCTTCAACAATGAAAAAACTTGGCTTAATTCAATTTTTTAGTTGGTTTGCTTTTTTTACCATGTGGAGTTTATCTATGCCTGCTTTAACAGAACATGTTTTTCATGCAGCAAAACCAGATGTAAAAGAATATGCGCAATTAAATACTGAAGGCGAAGTTGTTAAAAACGACAAAAAAGAAGCTGTTTTTTTAAATATTGAAAAAGAACAAGCCTATAAAAGTAAAGACAAAGTATACAACGATGCGGCTGACTTAGTGGGTTCTTCAACAGGTGTGTATGGGTTGTCTTCAATGGCTTTTGCATTGTTGTTGTCTTTTTACACCATGAAAAATAAAATAAACAGAAAATACATTCACATGGCTTCTTTAATTTTAGGAGGCTTAGGTTTTATTTATATGTTTTATGCAACTCCGTCAACTTTAATGTATTCTTTTATATTAATAGGTTTTTCATGGGGTAGTATTCTTTCCATGCCTTATGCTATGTTATCAAGTTCTGTAAACCCTAAAAAAATGGGTATGATGATGGGTTTATTTAATATGTTTATCGTTATCCCTCAAATTATTGCAGCGCTTGGAGGAATTAATTTCTTGTATAAATTAATTGGTCATGAGCACATAAATGCTATGCTTTTGGCAGGAATTTCATTAATAATTGCAGGGTTATGTAATTTATTCATTACCGATAAAAACGCAATTTCAGGTTAAAATAAAAAAGATGAATAAAAAAACATTCATATTCGATCTTGATGGGGTAATTGTTGATACAGCAAAATATCATTTTTTGGCTTGGCAAAATTTGGCAAAACAAATTGGAGTAAACTTTACTCATGAAGATAACGAACAACTCAAAGGAGTTAGCAGAGTTCAATCTCTTGAATTAATTTTAGGGTGGGGAAATAAAACGGCAACTGAAGATGAAAAAGAGCGTTGGTTACATCAAAAAAATGAAGAATATTTAGCTTTCATTGAAAAAATGGATGAATCTGAAATACTTCCCGATGTAGAAAGAGTTTTACAATTTCTGAAATTGAATAATCAAAATGTTGTTTTAGGTTCAGCCAGTAAAAATGCGCGACCAATTTTAGAAAAAGTAAATATTATGCATTATTTCGACGCTATAGTTGACGGAAATGATGTGTCAAAAGCTAAACCAGATCCAGAAGTTTTCTTGGTTGGTGCAGCAAAGGTAAATACAATTAATAAGAATTGTATTGTGTTTGAAGATTCTGTTGCCGGAATTCAAGCAGCTAACAGTGCTAAAATGACCAGTATTGGCATTGGAGAGCAAAACGTTTTAAATGAAGCAGAATATTGTTTCATAGACTTTACAAAGATTTCTAATGAGTTTTTATTAGAACAGATTAAAAATTAAAAGAATGAATCAAGATTATATAGTACCAAATAATTGGTCGATTATTGAAGAAGGATTTGAAGCTGATAGAGTAAAATCGTCTGAAAGTTTATTTAGTATAGGAAATGGAGCCATGGGGCAACGTGCTAACTTTGAAGAGTCGTATTCCGGTAAAACTTTTCAAGGTTCCTACATTGCAGGGGTTTATTATCCAGATAAAACACGAGTAGGCTGGTGGAAAAACGGATATCCAGAATATTTTGCAAAAGTTTTAAATGCTCCAAATTGGATAGGAATTGATGTTGAAATCAACGGAGAAAATATCGATTTGGCAAATTGTAAAACAGTAAAAAATTTCCGTAGAGAATTAAACATGAAAGAAGGTTGGTATAACCGTTCTTTTGAAATTACGATGCAAAACGGAATAGAAGTTGCTATTAAGGTAATGCGTTTTCTTTCTTTGGATATTGATGAATTAGGGGCTATTCAATATGAAGTTACTCCTTTAAATTCAGATGCAAAAGTTACTTTTAAGCCTTATATAGATTCAGGAATTGAAAATGAAGACACCAATTGGGAAGAACAATTTTGGGAAACATTAGAAATAAAAAATCAAGATAATCAAGCGTATATAGTTTCTCGTACATTGAAAACTAAATTTACCGTTTCAACGTACATGCACAATGCTGTTTTAGTAAATTCTACTAATTCAAATATTAAACCTGTTGAGGTTAAAAAAGATTCTAAAAAAATAACTTTCACATACGAAATAGGAGTTACAAAAGGACAAAAGGTGGCGCTTCAAAAATTTGGAGGTTATGTTTCAAGTATGAATCATCCGTCAGACGAATTAATTTTGGCTTCTAGAAAAGTAATTGAAAAAGCCAATGAAATTGGATACAATCAACTATTAAAAAATCAAAAACAAGCTTGGGCGAAAATTTGGGAAATGAGCGATATTACTATTGATGGTGATGTAAAAGCCCAACAAGGTATTCGTTTTAATATTTTTCAGTTGAATCAGACCTATCTTGGCAAAGATTCTCGATTAAATATCGGACCAAAAGGATTTACTGGAGAAAAATACGGTGGTTCTACCTATTGGGACACAGAAGCCTATTGTATTCCTTTTTATATGGCAACTAAAGACCAAAATGTTGCCCGAAGTTTATTAGAATATCGTTATAATCATTTGGAAAAAGCCATCGAAAATGCTCAAAACAATTTGGGTTTCAAAAACGGAGCGGCTTTGTATCCAATGGTAACTATGAATGGTGAAGAATGTCATAACGAATGGGAAATTACTCACGAAGAAATTCATAGAAATGGAGCTATTGCTTTCGCAATTTTTAACTATTATCGTTACACAGGCGATTATTCTTATATTCCAGAAAAAGGTTTGGAAGTTTTAATAGGAATTGCTCGTTTTTGGCATCAGAGAGCAACATTTTCTTCGGCTAAAAATCAATACGTAATTTTAGGAGTTACGGGTCCAAATGAGTACGAAAACAATGTAAATAATAATTTTTACACAAACTATATTGCAAAATGGTGTATATCTTATACCATCGAACAAATTAATAAAATAGAAACTGAATATCCTTTAGATTATTCTCGAATAATAGAAAAAGTAAATTTATCTACTGCTGAAATTTCAGACATGAAAAAAGTTGCTGATAACATGTATTTTCCTTACTCAGAAGAACATGGCGTTTATTTACAACAAGATGGTTTCTTAGATAAAGAACTAATTACGGTTGCTAACTTAGATAAAAGTCAGCGTCCAATAAATCAAAAATGGTCTTGGGATAGAATTTTACGTTCTCCCTATATCAAACAAGCCGATACTTTACAAGGTTTCTACTTTTTCGAGGATCATTTTACCAAAGAACAATTAGAAAAACATTTCGACTTTTATGAACCATTTACTGTGCATGAAAGTTCACTTTCTCCTTGTGTTCATTCTATTCAAGCAGCTGTTTTAGGTCGAATGGAACAAGCGTATACATTCTATTTACGTACATCTCGTTTAGACTTAGATGATTATAACAAAGAAGTACACGAAGGATTACACATCACTTCAATGGCAGGAACATGGATGAGTATTGTAGAAGGTTTTGGAGGAATGCGTGTTAAAGATGGTAAATTGTCTTTTGAACCTAAAATTCCAAAAGAATGGAATGCCTATTCTTTCAAAGTTAATTTTAGAAATGCAATTGTTAAGGTAGAAGTTAATCACAATGAAACAAATGTAAGTGTAGAAGGCAATTCAGAAATTGAAATACTTGTAAACGGAATCAAACAAAATTGTCAGGCCGAACTTGTGTTGGCATCAAAAAAATAAACCATGAATAAAATAAAAGCACTAATTGTCATTTTTTTAGTTTCAGTTTGTACACTAAACGCTCAAGAATTGAAATCGCCAAGTGGAAATTTTACCATGAAATTTTCCTTGTTACAAGATGGAACACCTACCTATCAACTTTTTTATCAAAATAAAGAAGTTATTAAAACAAGTAAACTAGGTTTAGAACTAAAAAATGATGCGAAATCACTTTTAAATGATTTCAAAGTAGTGAGCGCTTTTCCTGCTGCTTTTAATGAAATATGGAATACCGTATGGGGTGAAGAAACGCAAATTCAAAATCACTACAATGAATTAGCTGTTCGATTAAAACAAAACGGAACTGAAAGAGAAATGATAATCCGTTTTCGATTATTTAACGATGGTTTGGGATTCAGATACGAATTTCCACAACAAAAAAATCTAGTCTATTTTGTTATAAAAGAAGAGCGTACCGAATTTGCCATGACGGGAGATCACAAAGCTTTTTGGATTCCGGGCGATTACGATACGCAAGAATACGATTATACAGAAAGTAAATTATCTGAAATTAGAGGTTTATTCAAAAAAGCGGTTACAGATAATGCTTCACAACAACAATTTTCGGAAACGGGTGTGCAAACCTCTTTAATGATGAAAACTGCTGACGGAATATACATCAACATTCACGAAGCGGCTTTAATTAATTATTCTTGCATGAGTTTAGATTTGAATGACAAAACATTTGTATTTCAATCGCACTTAACACCAGATGCAAAAGGAGATAAAGGATATATGCAAGCGCCATGTGTTTCGCCATGGAGAACAATGGTTATTAGTAATGATGCTAGAGCTATTTTAGCTTCAAGAATGACATTGAACTTAAACGAACCTTGTAAAATTGAAGATACTTCTTGGATAAAACCAGTAAAATATGTTGGTGTTTGGTGGGAAATGATAACGGGAAAAAGTTCTTGGTCTTACACTAATGATTTCCCCGCTATTCAGTTAGGAGTTACAGATTATTCAAAAGCAAAACCAAACGGAACGCACGCAGCAAATAATAAACACGTAAAAGAATATATCGATTTTGCAGCGCTTCACGGATTTGATGCTGTTTTAGTGGAAGGTTGGAATGAAGGTTGGGAAGACTGGTTTGGGCAATCTAAAGATTATGTTTTCGATTTTGTAACGCCTTATCCAGATTTTAATGTGCAGGAAATTCATGCCTATGCAAAATCTAAAGGAATTAAAATGATTATGCATCATGAAACTTCTGGCTCTGCTAGAAATTATGAACGTCACATGGATAAAGCATATCAGTTCATGAAAGATAACGGATATGATGCTGTAAAAAGTGGTTATGTTGGAAATATGTTGCCTAGAGGAGAACACCATTACAGCCAATGGATTTTAAATCATTATCAATATGCAATTGAAAAAGCAGCTGATTATAAAATTATGGTAAATGCACATGAAGCGGTTCGCCCAACAGGAATTTGCAGAACCTATCCAAATTTAATTGGAAATGAATCAGCCCGTGGAACAGAATTTCAAGCTTTTGGAGGTTCAAAACCTAATCATACTACCATTTTACCTTTTACAAGATTAATGGGTGGACCAATGGATTACACGCCAGGAATTTTTGAAATGGATATTGCAAAATTAAATCCAAATAATAATTCTCATGTAAATACCACTTTAGCCAATCAATTAGGATTATATGTGGTAATGTATTCGCCACTTCAAATGGCTGCCGATTTACCTGAAAATTACAATCGTTTCTTAGATGCGTTTCAATTTATTAAAGATGTTCCTGTTGAATGGGCTAAATCAAAATATTTAGAAGCAGAACCAGGATATTATATTACAATTGCAAGAAAAGATAAAAATTCTAATAATTGGTTTGTTGGAAATTCAAATGGAACAACTCCTCGAACTTCAGCTATTACTTTAGATTTTCTTGAAAAAGGAAAAAAATACGAAGCCACCATATATGCGGATGCTGCCGATGCGGATTTCAAAAATAATCCACAAGCATACAAAATTTCAAAACAAAAAGTGACTAACAAAACTATATT
Organism: Flavobacterium sp. LMO6; assembly: GCF_009495795.1. Lineage (NCBI taxonomy): Bacteria > Pseudomonadati > Bacteroidota > Flavobacteriia > Flavobacteriales > Flavobacteriaceae > Flavobacterium > Flavobacterium sp. LMO6. Next base: position 94,365 of record NZ_WIBH01000004.1, read on the forward strand.
AAAGTTGAGAACGGCAGCAGGTGGTGGTTACGCAATTAGTATTGTTGAGGTTAAATAAAAAAATCGCATCTATTGTAAAGCTGAACTTGTTTCAGTTTCTCATAATATTAACTTAGATCCTGAAAGAAGTTCAGGATGACAAAAAGTAAGCTATGAAAAAATTAATTCTTTTATTGATTATTGCATTTTCAGCAAGTGTTGTCGCTCAAATCGACAAAATGGAACCACCATTTTGGTATGAAGGGATGAATAAGAGCGAAGTTCAGATCTTATTTTACGGAAAAAATATTGCCGAAAATACGGTTTCAATTTCTAACAATGTGGTAATTACAAATGTTACAAAAACAGAAAATCCAAATTATATTTTCGTAACTATAGATACTAAAAATGTATCGGCTCAATCATTGAAATTTACTTTTAAAAAGGGTAAAAAATCATTTACTAAAGATTTTGAAATAAAAAAACGCAGAGAAAACTCAGCTAACAGAAAAAGTTTCGATGCTTCTGATGTGATGTATTTACTAATGCCTGATCGTTTTGCAAACGGAAATGCATCGAATGATTCTTCACCAAAATTACAAGAAAAAGCAAATAGAAGTTTACCTGGTGGAAGACATGGTGGCGATGTGCAAGGAATTATTGATCATTTAGATTATATTCAAGAATTAGGAGCTACAGCCATTTGGAGTACACCAATGTGTGAAGATAACGACAAAGGATATTCGTATCACACTTACGGTCAATCCGATGTGTATCAAATCGATGCGCGTTACGGAAGTAATGAAGATTACAAACGATTGGCTGCTGAAATGCACAAGCGCGACATGAAATTAATTAAAGATTACGTTACGAATCATTGGGGAGCCGAACATTGGATGTTTAAAGATATGCCAACATACGATTGGTTTCATCAATTTCCAGGTTACGCTCAAAGTAACTACAGAATGACGACTCAATACGATACAAATGCTTCTAAACGCGATGCTAAATATTGCATGGACGGTTGGTTTGTACCAAGTATGCCCGATTTAAATCAATCCAATCCTTTAGTATTGAATTACTTAATTCAAAATGCAATTTGGTGGATTGAATATGCAGATTTAGATGGGTATAGAGTAGATACGTATTCTTATAATGATAAAGAAGGTATTGCAAAATGGACCAAAGCGATTACTGATGAATATCCTTATTTTAACATTGTAGGAGAAGTTTGGATGCACGATCAAGCGCAAATATCGTATTGGCAAAAAAACAGTCCTATAGCAAAAATTCAAAGTTATAATTCGTATTTGCCAAGTGTAATGGATTTTACAATGCACGATGCTTTTGGTAATGTTTTTAATGAAGATAATGCGTCTTGGAGCGATGGAATGATTAAGTTTTATGATAACTTAGCTAACGATTTTTTATACGACAATACAAATAATTTATTGATATTCTTAGAAAATCACGATACCGGTCGTTTCAATCAAATTTATAAAAACGATTTCAAAAAATACCAACTAGGAATGACGCTTCTTGCAACAATGAGAGGAATTCCACAATTGTATTATGGTTCAGAAATTGGAATGGCTGGCGACAAAGGCAAAGGCGATGCCGATATTCGTCAAGATTTTCCTGGTGGATGGAAAGGTGATACTAACAATGCTTTTTCTGCAAGTGGAAGAACAGCCGAACAAGCAAAATATTTCGATTTTTCTAAAAAAGTATTAAACTGGAGAAAAAATAAAGAAGTTATTCATACTGGAAAACTAACGCATTACATTCCAGAAAACAATGTATATGTGTATTTCCGTCATAACGATTCTGAAACGGTTATGGTAATTATTAATAATTCAAAAGATAATCAGAAAGTAAATCTTTCCAGATTTGAAGAAAATGTGAAAAATTTTACTTCCGGAAAAGATATTTTATCCAATCAAAATTTCGATTTAAAACAAGAATTATCAATTGAAGGAAAAACAAGTTTAATTCTAGAATTGAAATAAATATGAAACAGTTGTTGTTTGTTTTTTTAATCGCTTCGTTTTCTTTTGCTCAAAGTAAAATAGAAAGCTATCCTTTATCGAATACTGAAAAGTTTGAAGGAAGTATTGAAAGAATAGATAATTTTCCAACAAAGTTCATATCTCCTAGAACGGTTGATATTTGGTTGCCATCTAATTATTCTAAAGAAAAAAAATACAGTGTTTTGTACATGCACGATGGGCAAATGCTTTTTGACGCTTCTTCAACTTGGAACAAACAAGAATGGAAAGTAGATGAAGTAGCATCTCAATTAATGCAAGAAAATAAAGTGCATGATTTTATTGTGGTAGCAATCTGGAATATTCCAAATTTGCGCCATATGGATTTATATCCGAATAAGCCTTATCAGTTACTTTCTAAAGAAACACAAGAAAAAATTCAGGTGGAAGTAAAAAAATCGCAATTTCCATTTGATGATAAAAAAATTAATTCTGACAATTATCTAAAGTTTATTGTAGAAGAAGTAAAACCTTTTATTGATAAAAATTATTCTGTTTATACAGATGCTAATCATACGGCTGTTATGGGTTCTAGTATGGGTGGTTTAATTTCTATGTATGCTATTTGTGAGTATCCTAATGTATTTGGAAAAGCAGCATGTTTGTCTACACATTGGGTTGGTTTTAGAGATTTTGAAAACAATCCAATTCCGGAAAGTTTCTTTGCTTATATGATGGAAAATTTACCAAATGCTGCAACGCATAAAATCTATTTTGATTACGGAACAGAAACTTTAGATGCTAGTTATTTAAAATATGAATATCGAGTAGATGAAGTTTTACAATCAAAAGGATTTAATCAAAACAATTATAAAAATTTAAAATTTGAAGGCGAAAATCATTCGGAAGCTTCTTGGCAAAAACGAATTGATATTCCATTTCTTTTTCTATTTGGAAAATAAAAAACACAATTAAAATGAAGAAAATCATTCTATCAACTTTCGTCTTTTTAGCATTAGTAAGTTGTAAAAACGAGACCGCAACTACTTCAGTAGATACAAAAAACGAAATAGCTCAATTTTCTCCAGAAATAGAGGAAAATGCAGTAATTTATGAAGTAAACATTCGTCAATATTCGCCCGAAGGAACGTTTAATGAGTTTACTAAAGATATTCCAAAATTGAAAGAATTAGGAGTAAAAATTATTTGGGTAATGCCTGTTTTTCCAATTTCTGAAACCAAAAGAAAAGCAACTGGTGGCGATGATAGTAAATTTGCTTCTGAAATGCCAAAAGAAGAGCAACACAAGTATTTAGGAAGTTACTATGCTGTTTCCGATTTCAAAAAAGTAAATCCCGAATTTGGTACTATTGAAGATTTTAGAGCTATGGTAAAAACGGCTCATGAAAACGGTATGTATGTTATTTTAGATTGGGTTCCAAATCATACGGGTTGGGATCATGTTTGGATTAAAGAACATCCAGAATTTTATACAAAAAATGAAAAAGGTGAAATTATCGACCCAATAAATCCTGAAACCGGAAAATCTTGGGGCTGGACAGATGTTGCCGATTTAAATTATGATAATAAAGAACTTCGCGCTGCCATGACAAACGATATGTTACATTGGATAAAAAATGAAAACATAGATGGTTTCCGTTGCGATGTGGCAGGAAATGTTCCAACGGATTTTTGGCAACAAGCGATTCCAACTTTAAGAAAAGAGAAAAATATTTTTATGTTAGCAGAAGCTTGGGAGCCTGAATTGTTTAAAAATAATTTATTTGATATGGGTTATTCTTGGGAAGGTCATCATACCATGAATAAAATTGCCAAAGGCAAAGAAACTGTTGCAAATTGGGATGTTTTCATGGAGAAGAGAACTAAAGAATATGAAGCAAATGATATATTGATGAATTTTGTGGATAATCATGATGAGAATTCATGGAACGGAACCATTCAAAGTAGGTTAGGAAATGCCGAAGAAGCAATGACGGTTTTGTCTTATTTAACTCCAGGAATGCCTTTAGTATATAATGGTAATGAATATGGATTAAACCATAGTTTGAAATTTTTTGAAAAAGATTCTATTCCTAAAACAAAAGGAGCAGCATGGCAATTAAGAGCTAAGTTAGGAAAACTTAAAAATGAAAACATAGCTTTAAATGGAGGAAAAAATAAAGCTTCTTACACAAGAATTAAGACTACTAACGAAAATGTTTTGGTTTTTGAAAGAGAAAAAAACGGCAATAAAATAATTTATATGGCTAATTTATCTTCTAAACCAGTAGATGTAAAAATACCATTAAATGGAACCTATATAGATGTACTATCGGGAGAAATGATTGGATTAAATGAAAAGCTAAATTATCCAATTAAACCCTGGCAATATTATGTATTAACCGAATAATTTTTTAAAGTCCTGTTGTTTTTCAACGGGACTTTTTATTTAAAAATTATAACCGATATTTGCAAAAAATAATCTTTTGAACACAAAATACGATATCATTGTTGTTGGCGGAGGCGCTGCCGGATTTTTTACTGCTATTAATATTGTAGAGAAAAGGACTAATCTTAAAGTAGCGATACTTGAAAGAGGAAAAAGTGTGTTAGAAAAAGTTCGTATTTCAGGTGGTGGACGATGTAATGTTACGCATGCCTGTTTTGTGCCAAATGATTTAGTGAAGTTTTATCCAAGAGGGGAACGCGAATTGAAAGGACCATTTAATCAATTCTGTTCTGGCGATACCATAGAGTGGTTTGAAAAACACGGAGTGGAACTTAAAATTGAAGACGACGGAAGAATGTTTCCTGTTTCTAATTCGTCTCAAACCATAATCGATTGCTTTCAAGAAGCGGTTAAGAAACTTAAAATAGATGTTTTAACAAATCATAGCGTTCAGGAATTATATAGAGCTGAAACTCATTGGAAAATTACTTCAACTCAAGAAGTTTTTACTTGTGAAAAGATAGTAATGGCATCTGGAAGTAATCCTAAAATTTGGGAATTATTACAAACCTTAGGGCATTCAATAATAGAACCCGTTCCGTCGTTATTTACTTTTAATATAAAGGATCCACGAATCAAAGATTTAATGGGACTTTCTGCTATTGCATCGGTAAAAGTAAAAAAGTCAAAGTTAGAAGCGTCTGGACCTTTGTTAATTACACATTGGGGTATGAGCGGACCCGGAATTTTGCGACTTTCTGCATGGGGAGCAAGAGAATTAGCAGATAAAAAATATCAGTTTGCCATTCAAGTCAATTGGTTAAATGAAATTCCTTTTGAAGAAGCTATAGATGTGCTAAAAGAAATTAAAGAAGAACAAGCAAAAAAGTTAGTTGCTAAATATGCACAATTTGAATTACCTAAACGCCTTTGGGAAAATTTAGTAAAAGCAGCTGATATTTCAGAAGAAACCAAGTGGGCCGATTTGAATAAAAAACAAATGAATGCTTTTGCAGAACAATTAACGAATGCCGAATTTCAGGTTAACGGAAAGAGCACATTTAAAGAGGAGTTTGTAACCGCGGGCGGAATCGATTTAAAAGAAGTTAATTTTAAAACCATGGAAAGTAAAGTGGCACCCAACATGTATTTTGCAGGTGAAATTTTAAATATAGATGCCATTACAGGTGGATTCAACTTTCAAAATGCTTGGACTGGCGGATTTATTGTGGCAAATTCTATTGCTGAAACAAATTAATTATCTATTCAGCCAATAAATACTTCCATTTAAAATAGTAGCAAAGCCAACCCAAGCTAAATACGGAATCAATAAATACGAAGCTCTTTTGTCAATTTGTTTGAAAACATGATAGGTTTCATAAATAATTAACCAAAGCAATATAATTTCAATTAATGCCAACAAAATATTGTTCAATCCAAAGAATAAATACGACCACAAGGCATTTAAAAGCAATTGAATAGTAAAAAATAACAACCCTTTTTTTACTAATTCTTTGTTTGATTCTAGTTTGTTCCAAATCATTCCTGCAGAAATTCCCATCATAATGAAAAGCATCGTCCAAACGGGTGCAAAAACCCAATTTGGTGGATTAAAACTAGGCTTTTTGATTTCTGGATACCAAGTGGTAATGCTCGATTGCGTTACGTTGCTCGACAAGTAACCAACAGCTAAACAGATGGCAACGCAATATATTATTTTGAGATATTTGTTCATAATTTTAATTTTATAGGCAAATTAACGAAATATCAAGAGAACAAATCAATCAAAATCGGTATTTTTGTCAAAATTTTAAGCCATGCTTACCGAAAAAGATTTTATTTCAACAACATATAATTCCATTGAATCGGCTAATTTTGAATGGAGTGCGCCTAGTAATATTGCATTAGTGAAATATTGGGGAAAAAAGGAAAACCAAATTCCGGCAAATCCATCGATAAGTTTTACGTTAAACAATTGCAAAACAATTACGAAATTAGAAGTAGTAAAAAAATTGGATAGCAATAGTTTTTCATTCGATTTGTTATTTGAAGGAAAACCAAAAGAAGATTTTAAACCAAAAATTCAAAAGTTCTTCGAAAGAATAGAGCAATATTGTCCGTTTTTGAAGGAATATCATTTCAAAATTGATACTCAAAATACGTTTCCTCACAGTTCAGGAATTGCTTCTTCGGCATCCGGAATGGCAGCTTTGGCAATGAATATTATGAGTTTGGAAAAAGCAATTAATCCAACTATTTCTGACGAATATTTTTATTCGAAAGCTTCGTTTTTAGCGCGTTTGGGAAGCGGAAGTGCATGTAGAAGTATCAAAGGCGAAGTGGTAGTTTGGGGCAATCATGCAGAAATTAAAGAAAGTTCTGATTTGTTTGGAGTAGAATTTTCAGAAATCCATCAAAACTTCAAAAATTATCAAGACACCATTTTATTAGTGGATAAAGGAGAAAAGCAAGTTTCGAGTACCGTTGGGCACGATTTAATGCACAATCATCCTTATGCAGAACGAAGATTTACTCAAGCGCATGAAAATTTATCCAAAATTAAATCAATTTTGACGAATGGAAATATTGAAGAATTTATCAAAATTGTAGAAAGCGAAGCCTTGACTTTGCATGCGATGATGATGACTTCGATGCCTTATTTTATCTTAATGAAACCGAATACCTTGGAAATTATTAATAAAATTTGGAAATTCAGAAATGAAACCCAAATTCCAGTTTGTTTTACGTTAGATGCAGGTGCAAATGTTCATGTTTTGTATCCTGAAAATGTGAAACAAAAAGTGTTGCAATTTATTCAAGATGAATTAGTTGGCTATTGTCAAAAAGGGCAGTATATTTGCGATTATATTGGAAACGGAAGTCAATTGATAATGAATAATTAACAATTGATAATGGAGAAGAAAAATGTTATAAAAGAAAAATCTTTTGAATTCGCTAAAGAAATAGTGTATCTTTATAAAGTTTTGGCAGATAAAAGAGAGTTTGTTTTATCAAAACAATTGCTACGTTCAGGAACTTCAATTGGAGCGAATATCAGAGAATCGGAACATGCACAAAGTAAAGCTGACTTTATTCATAAGTTGTCAATTTCGCTAAAAGAAGCAAATGAAACAGAATATTGGTTAGATTTGCTATACGAAACGAATTATTTAACAGATGAAGAGTTTCTTAATGTAAAAAATAAAAACATAGAAATATTGAAATTACTAACAAGTATAATCAATACTTCAAAAAACAAATAATTATCAATTATTCATTATTAATTGTCAATTAAATAATATGAAAGGACCACTTTTTTACTCAAAAATATTACTTTTCGGAGAATATGGAATTATCCAAGATTCGAAAGGACTTTCAATTCCTTATAATTTCTATAACGGTGCTTTAAAGAAAGATGAAAATCCTTCGGAAAGTGCAATTAAATCAAACGAAAGTTTAAAGAAATTTGTTGTTTATTTAGAACAATTGCAAGCAGAACAACCTGAATTGGCTACTTTCAATTTAGAGTTTTTACAAAAAGACGTAAACAGCGGAATGTATTTTGATTCAAGTATTCCACAAGGATATGGAGTAGGAAGTAGTGGAGCATTAGTAGCTGCTATTTATGATAAATATGCCAATAACAAAATAACGGTTTTAGAGAATTTAACGCGTGAAAAATTATTGCAATTAAAAACGATTTTTTCTCAAATGGAATCTTTTTTTCATGGAAAAAGTTCAGGTTTAGATCCATTAAACAGTTATTTAAGTATTCCAATTTTAATCAACTCGAAAGATAATATTGAAGCAACCGGAATTCCAACACAAAGCACACAAGGAAAAGGTGCTGTTTTCTTAATAGATTCTGGTATTGTTGGCGAAACGGCTCCAATGGTTTCTATCTTTATGGAAAACTTAAAAGATAATGGTTTCCGTACAATGCTTAAATCACAATTTATAAAATATACAGATGCTTGTGTGGAAAATTTCTTGCATGGCGATGTAAAATCGTTGTTAGAAAATACCAAACAATTATCAAAAGTGGTTTTAAATAACTTTAAACCGATGATTCCTGAGCAGTTTCATCAAATTTGGCAAAAAGGAATCGATACTAACGACTACTATTTGAAATTATGTGGTTCTGGCGGTGGCGGTTATATTTTAGGGTTTACTCAAGATTTAGACAAAGCAAAAGAGTCATTAAAAGATTATAAATTAGAAGTAGTTTATAATTTTTAGAATGGTAATAGGTCATCGGTAATTGGTAATAGGATTTTAAAGTCTTTTTCCATTACCTATCTCCCATAACCCATAACCCAAAAAGAAATGCTTACTCGCAAGTCCAAATTAGTCCTTATTAAAATTTTCAGCTTTTTCTCTGTGATTAGAGGATATAATATTTGGGTGATTGCATTGGCTCAATATCTTTCCGCTATATTTATTTTGGCTCCCGAGAAAAGAGCATTAGATATTATTTTAGATTGGCGCTTGTTTTTAATTGTAGTTGCTTCTACTTTAACTATAGCTTCGGGTTATATTATCAATAACTTTTACGATGCCAAAAAAGATTTAATTAATCGCCCTAAAAAAGCCATGATTGACCGTTTGGTGCGTCAAGAAACCAAGCTAAAAGTTTATTTTACGATTAATTTCATTGTGGCTCTGTTGATGTTTTTCATTTCATGGCGAGCAGTTTTATTTTTCTCAGCTTATATTTTTCTCATTTGGTTTTATTCACACAAGTTGAAAAAAATGTTTTTGATAGGAAACTTTACTGCTTCAATATTAGCAGTTTTGCCATTTTTTGGAATTTTAATGTATTACAAAAACTTTTACGAAGTCATTTTTGCGCATGCAACGTTTTTGTTTTTATTAATATTAATTCGAGAATTAATTAAAGATTTAGAAAATGTAGAAGGCGATTTAATAACCGATTATAAAACAATTCCCGTTGTTTTTGGTGATAAAATGGCAAAATCAATCATTTCAATTTTAGCAATTTCAACTTTAATTCCTATTTATTTTCTTGTTGAAATCTACGATGTGGGTTATATGGATATTTATTTTTATTTAAGTCTAATTACCTTATTGTTTTTTGCATTGCAATTGTGGAAAGCAACCTCAAAATCAGAATATTTAAAGCTTCATTTTTTGCTGAAATTCATTATAGTTGCAGGCGTTTTCTGTATCGTTTTAATAGAGCCATCTGTACTAATTCACGGAAAAAAATTGATTTTAACGCCTTAATTTTAAATAATTACATCAGGTACAACTCCTTTTTGTTATTTAAAAAACTAAAGTAGCCGTTTCAATTTATTAGTTATATCTTTGCAAAAATTTGTTTATAATTATGTCACGTCAAGGTAACGATAAAAGCCGTCCAGGTTCTGCAAGGCAGGGAGGATACAAAAAAGGCAGCAATTCAAGAGGTAATGCGCCAATTCGCAAGGCTCCTTCTAAATTCGCAACAAAACCTGAAGCTGCTCAAGAAGCTGCAAAGGCACCAAAATCTCCAAAGAAACCTTCTAATCCAGATGAAATTCGTTTAAATCGTTACATTTCAAATTCAGGAATGTGTAGTCGTAGAGATGCAGATATTTACATTCAGAGTGGAAATGTAAAAGTAAACGGTGAAGTTATTACCGAAATGGGTTATCGAGTTAAATTAACAGATTCGGTTCAGTTTGATGGTGTGAATATTACACCTGAAAAGAAAGAATATATTTTATTAAATAAGCCTAAAAACTTTTCAACTGCCGGAGACGATTCTGCCGGTTCTGCAAATGTGTTAGATTTAGTAAGAAATGCTACAAAAGCTAACTTAATGCCTGTTGGAAGAATGGATAAAACGACAACAGGATTGTTGTTGTTTACAAATGACACTGAAATTGTTCAGAAATTTACAGTTCCTAATCAACGTTCTTCAAAAGTGTATCAAGTAACTTTAGATAAGAATTTAAAATTTGAAGATTTAGAAAAAATCCAAAAAGGATTAACAATTGACGATCATAAAGTTTTTGTTGAAGAAGTAACGTATATAGAAGACCAACCAAAAAGTGAAATTGGTATAAAAATGAAAACTTCAAACGTAAAAGTGGTTCGTAAAATTTTTGAACATTTTAAATATGACGTTTTAAAAGTAGACCGTGTTACTTTTGCAGGATTAACTAAGAAAAACTTACCTAGAGGTGATTGGAGATTCTTAACAGAACAAGAAATCATCAATATAAAAAACACAAAATAATTCATAAGCCGCAACCAAAATTTGCGGCTCTATTTTTACTATGCCTAATCAATTACAACAAATTGCAATTCGCTGGTTTGATGCTTTTAATTCAAAGAATTTAGAAAACTTATTGGCGTTGTATGATGACGATGCCCAACATTTTAGTCCGAAATTAAAAATTCGCCAACCCGAAACCAATGGTTTAATTATTGGAAAAGAAGCCATGCGTGTTTGGTGGCAAGATGCTTTTGATAGATTACCAACACTTCATTACAAAGTAACTTCGTTAACTGCTAACACTGACCGAGTTTTTATGGAATACACACGTCAAGTAGCAGGTGAAGCAGATATGTTAGTAGCCGAAGTTTTGGAACTTAAAGAAGGAAAGATTGTGTTTTCTAGGGTGTATCATGGGTAGAGAACAGAAAATATTTCTTAAACTTTCTTTAAAAAAATATTTTATTAAATCTAACTAAAATTACTTTTTTAATCACATTTTTTGAAAGTATTTTTTGAAAGTATGTAAAGCCATTCTTCAGGAAGATATTGAATGTCAGATATTTTTTTTATCTGTCCATTTTCAAAATGTATCGTAATTGAAGCTAAAGTTTGAAATTTAGGTTTGACCTTCCAATTTATTGAAAGAAAATGACAGCCACCAGTTTTATTTTTTTCTAAAATTTTAAATTTTTTTGTGCTTCTTTTTTTTGTATCATAAAAATCGTCAAATCCTTCTATTTTTATTTGTATACTTTTTATTGGTTTATTTGTAAGGTTTATATATTGAAAGATAAAATTTTGACTTTTAACAAAATAATTTTCATCAATAAAATTAACTAATATAGTGCTATCAATTTTTGCTTTCTCAAAATAATCACTCGCTTTTCTATATTCAATTTGATAGTGTTTTTTTGAAATGTTTTTAGAAATTTCGTTAAGCAATTTTTTATTTTCTGGATTTAATTTTTCAATTTTTTGTAAAGTTGAATCAGCAATTATTAAGTTATTACTTTTTATTGATTCTTTACATCCGTTAATGTAGCCTTTATAAATTTTATTCTTTTCGTTAAAATCTATCAAATAAATTACATCTCCCTTGAATATTTTTTTAACTGAATCATTGAAGATAAAACTTGAATCTCTATATATTTCAGCACTTAATTCTTCAATACTCTGACAATAAACATTTAAAAAATTCAATGTTAGAAAAGTATAAATAAAAAAATATTTCATGTCGCAATATGGTTTTTTATTATAAATACTAACTCTGAAATATAAATTTAATTGTGTTGAATTTGATATTATTCTTGACTATCGGAGATGGTCTTTAAACTACCCCTCAAAAACATAATCCGCATACACTTGCTCAATTTCGGTAAATACATCCAATAATTGATTGATTCCATCTGTGGTAACCAATTTTTGTTTGTATTCTTTAAAACCATGAATACCTTTGAAATAATTGGTGTAATGACGACGCATTTCGTTGATACCTAATCGTTCGCCTTTCCATTCGATACTCCAAATTAAGTGATTTCTTGCCGCTTCAATTCGGTCATTCATACTTGGTGGTGCTAATTTTTCTCCTGTGGCGAAATAATGTTTAATTTCATTAAAAATCCAAGGATATCCTATTGCAGCACGACCAATCATCATACCGTCTAAACCAAATTTATTTTTGTATTCCAATGCTTTTTCAGGAGAATCAATGTCACCGTTTCCAAAAATAGGCATGGTAATTCTTGGGTTCTCTTTAATTCTTTGAATATGGCTCCAATCCGAATGACCTTTGTACATTTGTGCACGTGTTCTTGCATGAACTGTTAGCGCTTGCACACCAATGTCTTGCAATCGTTCGGCAACTTCATCAATATTTATAGAGCTTTCATCCCAACCCAAACGTGTTTTCACGGTAACAGGCAAACTAGTTCCTTTAATAACTGCTTTAGTTAAGCGAACCATTAAATCTACATCTTTTAAAACTCCTGCACCAGCACCTTTACAAACCACTTTTTTTACAGGACAACCAAAATTGATGTCTACTAAATCAGGTTGTACAGCATCTACAATTCTTGACGACATTTCCATCGCTTCTTCATCACCACCAAAAATCTGAATTCCAACTGGGCGTTCGTAATCAAAAATATCTAGTTTTTGTTTACTTTTCATGGCATCACGAATCAATCCTTCTGAAGAAATAAATTCAGAGTACATCAAATCGGCACCATGTAGTTTGCACAATCTGCGAAAAGGTGGGTCGCTCACATCTTCCATGGGAGCTAATAATAGAGGAAAATCGGGTAGTATGATGTTACCAATTTTTGGCATGGTGCTTGAATTTTTTTTGCAAAAATACGACAAGATTTTTAATTATTGTTTTTTTAGGTTTTTTACCACATAGAAACATAGTTCATTTGGATTGAAAAAATAAAAGCTTCGCTTTAAGATAGTTTGCATAGATTTTAACCTATGTACGAATGTAATTACTATGAATTCCTCAGTATATTTATTGAAAATCTATGTTTCTATGTGGTTAATACTTTTTTTGGTGTTTGGTATTGCTTTTTGTTGATATACAATCAAAACTTTAGCTTATATTTGCAGATTAATTGTTCGAAAGAATTGCTATTGAAATTTGAACTTGACATTGAACTTGAAGAATGAAACACATTAGAAATTTTTGCATTATTGCGCATATCGACCATGGTAAAAGTACTTTGGCTGATCGTTTATTAGGAGCTACACAAACCGTAACAGCTCGTGAAGAAAAAGCGCAATTATTAGATAATATGGATTTGGAACGTGAGCGTGGGATTACCATAAAAAGTCACGCTATTCAAATGGAATATACCTACAAAGGAGAAGATTATATTTTAAACTTAATTGACACTCCAGGTCACGTAGATTTTTCTTACGAAGTTTCGCGTTCTATTGCTGCTTGTGAAGGGGCATTGTTAATTGTAGATGCTGCACAAAGTATTCAAGCTCAAACCATTTCAAATTTATATTTAGCTTTAGAGAATGACTTGGAAATTATTCCGGTTTTAAATAAAGTTGATTTACCAAGTGCTAATCCTGAAGAAGTTAGTGATGATATTATTGATTTATTAGGATGTAAATTAGAAGATATTATTCACGCATCTGGAAAAACAGGTTTTGGTGTTGAAAATATTTTAGCAGCAATTATTGAGAAAATTCCAGCGCCTAAAGGAGATAAAGATGAACCATTACAAGCATTAATATTTGATTCACATTATAATCCATTTAGAGGAATTGAAGTAATTTTTCGTGTAATTAACGGAGAAATTAAAAAAGGGCAAAAAATTAAATTCATGGCCACTGGCAATGAGTATTTTGCGGATGAAGTAGGAACATTGAAATTAAATCAAGTTCCAAAAAGTGTTATTTCTACTGGTGATGTTGGTTATTTGGTTTCTGGAATAAAAGAAGCTAAAGAGGTAAAAGTAGGAGATACAATTACCGATGCAAAAACGCCAACTACCAATATGATTACAGGTTTTGAAGATGTAAAACCAATGGTTTTTGCTGGAATTTACCCTGTAGATACAGAAGATTACGAAGATTTGCGTGCTTCTATGGAAAAACTTCAACTAAATGATGCTTCTTTAGTGTTTGCTGCAGAAAGTTCGGCTGCGTTAGGTTTTGGTTTCCGATGTGGATTCTTAGGAATGCTTCACATGGAAATTATTCAAGAGCGTTTAGAACGTGAGTTTGATATGACGGTTATTACTACGGTACCAAACGTTTCATATCATGCCTATACCAAGAAAGAACCAGATACTATTTTAATTGTTAATAATCCATCGGATTTACCAGAACCATCTAAATTAGATAGAGTAGAAGAGCCGTATATTAAAGCTACGATTATTACTAAATCTGATTTTGTTGGAAATGTAATGAGTTTATGTATTGAAAAACGCGGTCAAATTACTAATCAAACGTATTTAACAACGGAGCGTGTTGAGTTAAATTTTGATATGCCGTTAGCTGAAATTGTATTCGATTTTTATGATCGATTAAAAACAGTTTCTAAAGGATATGCTTCTTTTGATTATCATCCAATAGGAATGCGTGAATCAAAATTAGTTCGTTTAGATGTCTTATTAAATGCACAACCGGTAGATGCGCTTTCTGCATTAATTCATGAAAGTAATGCTTACTATATAGGTAAAAAAATGTGTGAAAAACTAAAAGAGTTAATCCCAAGACAGCAGTTTGATATTCCTATTCAAGCAGCAATTGGTGCAAAAGTAATAGCACGTGAAACGATTAAAGCCTTACGAAAAGATGTTACCGCTAAATGTTATGGTGGAGATATTTCGCGTAAGCGTAAATTATTAGAAAAACAGAAAAAAGGTAAAAAACGTATGCGCCAAGTAGGAAATGTAGAAATTCCGCAAGAAGCGTTTATGGCAGTATTGAAATTAAATGATTAACAAATAATCAATAAATTGTAAAAAAGTTTGAATTTTTATTAACATTCAAACTTTTTTTAATTTAATTAAGCTTGTTTTCTATTTTTTAGTTACATTTATGTCAATGATTAAATTCCGATAAATCTTGAGAAAAATACTTTTTATATTCGCCATTTTTTATTCTAGTTGTTTATTTTCGCAAGCAATAACGGTTGATAATACTACAAATTCACCCGCTCAATTAGTCGATTTGTTATTAGGAAATTCTTGTGTTGAAGTTTCTAATATTTCGGTTTCATCAACTCAGTCAGTAGCTTATTTTAATCAGAATGGCTCTGCTTTTCCTATTTCGGAAGGAATTATAATTAGAAATGGTATTGCAACTCATACGCAAGGTCCATACACAGGTGTTAATTTGAGTAGTAGTGTTAATTTGCCTGGCGATCCATTTTTACAGAGTTTAAGTGATAGCAACGGTGGGGTGAGCCCAATAGTAGATGCCGAATATTTAGAGTTTGATTTTATTCCGCTTTCAAATAGTTTTAGTTTTAACTTTTTATTTGCTTCAAACGAGTACGGTTTTTATCAATGCGAATTTAGTGATGTTTTTGCGTTTGAATTAACAAATTTAACTTCAGGAATTTCAAATAATTTAGCTGTAATTCCCGGAACAAATACACCTGTTTCTGTTACTACGATAAGAAATAGTATTTATAATGATCCATCTAGTCCTAATAATAGTTGTGCTTCTGTAAACCCAACTTTTTTCGGAATTTACAATGTGCCAAATCCAACTTCCTCACTTAATATGCGAGGACAAACAGTAGTAATGAATGCTTCTTCTGTTGTTGTTCCAAATACACCTTATAGAATTCGTTTAATAATTGGCGATTATGGTAATTCGGGTTTTGATTCTGCTGTGTTTATTGCTGCTGGAAGTTTTTCAACAACTTTAGATTTAGGTCCAGATCAAATAATATGTACAGGTGATGCATTTGAGTTAAATACTAATTTAGATAATAGCTTTACTTATACATGGTTTGAAAATGGGAATCCAATTTTAGGTGAAACCAATCCTTCTTATACTGTTACAACCGCTGGAATTTATACAGTTGAAGCGGTTAGAGGTTCTTGTTTAATTACGGATACTGTCGTTTTTACAGATTTATTGGTGACAAATCCTCAAGATTTACTAACCTGTGATACAGGTGCTGCATCTTACAATTTTAATTTAACTACTAATGATGAAGTAGCTTTAGGAATTGACTCTGCTATTTATGATGTTTTTTATTATGAATCGCCAGCAGACATTATTGCTAATAACCCAATTCCATCCGGAAATTTGTCTACTTATCCAAGTTTAGGCAGTCAAACAATTTATATAAAGATTTTCAATGCAGTTACCGGTAATTTTTGTGATGCAACATATTCATTTGATTTGATTGTAACAAATCCTGTAGTGGCAACACAGCCAAATCCAATTACAGTTTGTGAAGGTCAAGGAAATACAAGTTATGCTTTTACAAGCCTTACAACAACTGAAGTTCTAAATGGACAATCGGCTGTTAATTATACAGTAACTTATTATAATTCAGTAGCAGAAGCTACTTCAGGAACGAGTCCAATAACTTCGGTTTCAATTCCTAGTGGAACAACAACTGTAACTGTTGGAATTCGCATACAAGATAATTCGAATTCAAATTGTTTTGATGTTACTTCTGTAGATATTACTGTTAATCCTTTACCTATTGTAGATGCAATTCCAGACCCAGTTGAATGTAGTCAATTTCAATTGCCTACGATTGTTAATGGAACTTATTATCTTTTACCTGGCGGACCTACTACTTCAGGACAAGTACAATTGAATGCAGGAGATATTATAGACTTGAGTGGTACATATTATATTTTTGCTGGTCCTGACGCAAATGGTTGTACAAATGAAAGTTCTTTTAATGCTTATTTTATTGATGAGTACGTACCATTATTAGATCATTGTGGTGTGTTTACGGTTCCGTCTGTTCCATATAATATTGGCGATTTTTATACAGCGCCCGGAGGTCCTTTAGGTACTGGAGTTATTGTTCCTGCTGGAACTGAGTATCCTAATACTACATTTGCTAGTTTTACGGTTACTTTGTATCATTATGCTGAGGTAAATGGATTGTTTTGTAGAGATGAACAATTTGTGTTTTATGTACATCCATTGCCATTAGTTGATGATCCGGCTGATGTTGTAAGTTGTGATAATTATATATTGCCTCCATTAGTAAATGGTAATTATTTTTCAGCCCCTAATGGTTTAGGAACGCCTTTGTTTGCTGGAGATGTAATAAGTGTAAACGGACCTAATTTCCCCGGAACTTATTATGTTTATAATCAATTGGCTCACATTACAAGTTCAGGCGCTCCTGGTAGTTGTCCTGTAGAAAATCCTTTTCAAATTGATTTGGTTGATACTTCTGTTTTTACAGCTGTTTCTGGTTGTGGTATTTATACTTTGCCGACTGTTTCTTTCGGAGGTTATTTTACAGCCCCAAACGGCGGAGGAACTCCAATCACAGATTTAGATATAACGGCTTCTCAAGTAGTTTATTATTATACAAATACGACAACTTTACCTAATTGTACTTCTAATTTGAATTATAATATAACTGTTAATCCATTACCTTTAGTAGATACAATTACAAGTGATGTGTATTGTGGTGAGTTTATTTTACCTGTTTTAACAAACGGAACCTATTTTACTTTATCTGGAGGTCCGTCAATCATTGGACAACAACAATTAAATGCAGGTGATAGAATTGATTTGTCGGGTGTGTATTTGTCTCCAGGAACGTATTATATTTACAATGGTCCCGATTCTAATAATTGTGAAAACGAATCTAGTTTTACAATTGCTTTAAATCCGTTTCCGCCGGCAGATAATTATGCCAGCAGAACAGAATGCTTACCTTATTCTATACCAACACCAGTAAACGGCACAGTATATACAGCTCTTGGAGGTCCTTTAGGTGGTGGTTCTGTTGTGTCTTCATCAGAAGTTTTTACTGCTACACAAACTTTTTATTTGTACAATATAGATACTTCAACAGGATGCGAAATTAACCTTCCATTTACCATTACCTATAACGGAATTAATTTACCAGATTATCAAAATGTGAATGTGTGTGAATTTGAAAATTATCAATTACCAGCATTAACACATGTAGCGCCTACACCTTTTAATTATACTATTGGCTATTTTTATGATCCAAATGGAGTAAATCCAGTGCCGCCAGGAACTGTTTTCAATACACCAAACACAACTACTACTATTTATGTGTATGCAGTAAATGGAGATCGAATTATTTGTACACAAGAAGATAGTTTTGATATTATTGTATCAGAAACACCAAATTTAGCCGCGTTAGGATTGGTTTTCGATAATGAAGAATGTGGGACTTACGTGTTGCCAACTTTGCCAATAACAGCTTATACTATTGGTTATTATTCTCAATCAGGTGGAAATGCTGCTGATTTGATTACGAATTTGAATATTTCAGCTCCAGGAACCTATACGTATTATGTGTATGCTTCGGCTATTGGTAATCCAAATTGTAATGATGAAATTTCGTTTACATTTACAGTTCATCCGCTGTTAGATATAACGATTCAAGGAGGAATTATTTGTGTAGATTCTCAAACAGGAGATGTTTTAAGAACATTTACCATGAATTCAGGTTTAAATCCCGCATTTTTTACGGTGAATTGGTTTTTGAATGGTACGTTAGTGGGAACCGGCCCAAGTTATACTGCTTCTCAAGCGGGGACTTATACAGTTGAATTTATTAAATTAACTCCAGATGTGGGAGCCAATTGTAATTACAATTCTACAACCGTAACTATCGTTCAATCAGGACCTGCTGTTGCAGATTTCACAGTTAGTACTCCATTTGAAAATAACACGTTTATTACGGTTAATTTAACAGGTGGTTATGGCGATTATTTATATCAATTGGTGTATCCAAATGGAACTGTAACAGAATATCAGTCGAGTAATGTTTTTACAAATCTATCTACGGGAGAATATTATATTACTATTTACGATGTTTTAGGAGAATGTAATCCTACATTTTTAGGTCCTATTTACATTATTAATTATCCAAATTATTTTAGTCCTAATACAGATGGTGTAAATGATAATTGGAATATTTGGGATTTAAGACATCAACCCGATGCGATAATTTCTATTTTTGATAGATACGGTAAATTTATAAAACAAATTTCCCCAGCGGGTTCAGGTTGGGATGGAACTTTAAATGGTGAAAGACTGCCTTCTACTGATTATTGGTTTACCGTGAAATACTTGCCTCAGAATGGCACCGAAAATCAAATATTTAGAGCACACTTTTCTCTAATCCGATAACTTATTAACATTAACAATTGACTGATTCTCTTTTTGTAAAAGTTAGAGTAACTTTACATTATGTATGCTTTAGTTGATTGTAATAACTTTTACGTTTCTTGCGAACGTGTTTTTCAGCCTCAATATAATAACAAGCCAGTAGTGGTTTTGTCTAATAATGATGGCTGTGTTATATCGCGTAGTAATGAAGCTAAAGCACTTGGAATTCCCATGGGAGCGCCCGAATTTAAATTTCGTGATGTAATAAAACAACACAATATTCATGTTTTTTCTTCTAACTATGCTTTGTATGGCGATTTGAGTAATCGTGTTATGAAAATTCTTGAAAATTATACCCCTAATATTGAATTGTATAGTATTGATGAAGCTTTTTTAAATTTTGAAGGTCATCAAATTATAGATTTTCATAAACATGGTTTAGAAATACAACAGCGAATTTTAAGCTGGTTGAGTATTCCAACTGGAATTGGTTTTGCACCCACAAAAGCATTGGCTAAGATTGCAAATCGTATTGCAAAAAAGTTTTATGAAAGAACTCAGGGCGTTTATGTAATTGATACCGATGAAAAAAGAATTAAAGCCTTAAAATGGACTAAAATTGAAGATGTTTGGGGAATTGGTTTTCGGTTAACAAAGAAAATGCAAGCCAAAGGTATTTTAACGGCTTATGACTTTATTTTACCTCATAATGATTGGTTTATTAGAAAAGAAATGGGAGTGGTAGGAATGCGCTTAAAATTAGAGTTACAAGGGAAGTCGGTATTAGTAATTGATGAACCTAAAACAAAAAAGAGTATTGCTGTAACCCGAAGCTTTGAAAGAGAGATAACCGATTTTAATGAACTTAAAGAGCGTGTAGTAACTTTTGCAAGTGTATGTTCTGAAAAATTACGCAAACAAAATTCGTGTTGCCAAGTTGTTATTTTATACTTGCAAAAAGATAAGTATAAAAGCAATGGTGCTAAATATAGTTTTTATCAGCTAGAAACACTTCCATTTGCAAGCAATACGTTGTTTTCAATTAGTGATTTAGCAATTCAAATGTTGAAAAAATGCTATCAAAAAGGGGAGTTGTATAAAAAAGCAGGTGTAATTGTAACCGATATTATTCCTTCAAATCAAAGGCAATTTCATTTGTTTGAAGATGAGAATCCAAAATTTCAAAAATTAATGGAAGTCATAGATACATATCATGACAAAGTAGGTGAGCGTAAAATACGATTAGCTAGTCAAGATTTAAAACGTACTTGGAAAATGAAACAAAAGTATTTGTCAAAAAGATACACAACTAACTTTAATGAATTAATAGAGGTGCAATGCAAGTAAATCCAAAAATAACTTTTTTTATTCCCGATTTAGATAACCCTATCACTGCTTCTTTTATTTCAGAAGGAATTAAAGCAGGTTTTCCATCTCCTGCAGCCGATTTTGAAGAAATGAAGCTAAGTTTAGATCATTTGCTAATTAAAAATAGAGAAGCAACGTTCTATGCTAAAGCTAGTGGAAATTCAATGATAGGAGCCGGAATAGACGATGGAGATATATTAGTAATTGATAGAAGTTTAGAACCTAGAAACAACGCAATTGCTGTTTGTTTTATTGATGGTGAATTTACTGTAAAGCGAATTAAGAAAGAAAATGATGAAGTATATTTAATTCCCGAAAACGCACAATACAAAGCTATTAAAGTAGCCCCTGAAAATGAATTAATAATTTGGGGTATTGTAACTTATGCAATTAAACAAATGAAATAAAAAAAGAGGCTGATTTTTAAATCAGCCTCTTTTTTTATAAGGAATCAATAAGATTAGAAATTTGATCTATTATCTTTAATTTCTGCTTTTTCTTTCAAAGCCATATAAGCCATTGAACTTGCATAAGATTGATTTTGTGATCTGTATTGAGTAATGTAAGTTGTATAACTTGGTACTTCTGGTGCTTTAGTTACAGCTTTAGCTCTTATCATAAACATACCCGAATTACCTTCAATAATTTCAGAAGTTTTACCTGCTGCTAAACCAAATGCTTTACCAATAACTTTTGGCTCGTTACCAATGTTAGGAAGGTTTGGTGTTTTTAATGTAACTCCAATTGCTGGCTGTACAGAAGCTCCAGATTTTTGAGCAACAGCTTCTAAAGAAGTGCCATTCATTTTTTTCTTGATAATTTCTGCTTTTTTCTGGTTTTTTATTAAAACTTCAACAGATTGTCTTGCGATATCAATTGGTAATAAACCACTTTCGTTTTTGTCTTTTAATTTTGCAATTACAAAACCTTGAGGTACTTCAAAACGTTTTACATCTCCAATTTCAGTATCTTTATTAAAAGACCATCTTACGATTTCTCTTTGAGAACCTACACCTTGAACATATTCGTCAGATCCTTTTAAGTTCGTTGCTGGAACTACTTCTAAACCTGCTTTTTTAGCGATAGCAGCAAAATCAGAATTTTCATTAGCATCTGCTTCTAATTGACTTGCTTTTGTATAAATAGCATCAATAGTTGCGTCAGATGGTTGAATTTTTTGAGCTACAGTTCCCATTAAAACAGAATTGTATTTATCCATTACTTTAATTACATGGAAACCATAGTCTGTTTCAACAACACCAATTGAACCAATTGCATTGTTAAATACAAAATCGTTAAATTGAGGAACCATTTGGCCTGGAGTAATGTTATCGTACTCACCGCCATTATTTTTAGATCCTGGATCGTCAGAATTTGCCATAGCTAAAACTGCGAAATTTCCTGGATTTGCTTTTGCTTGTGCTAATAAATTGTTAGCTAAAGCTTGTGCTTCTTCTTTAGTTCTAGTTGCAGAAGATTGTGGTGCACCTTTGTAAGCTAATAAAATATGACTTGCTTTAGCACTTGCATTCGCTTTTTTACTAATCATTCTAGAAATACATTGGTGTCCGTTGAAAACATAAGGTCCATAAACGCCACCAACAGGTAAATTGAATAATTGTTCTTGATAGTCAAGAGGTAAATCTTTTTTAGTTACATAAGTTGAATCAAATTTAATGTCTGAGTTTGCATTAACAAATTCTCCTACATTTACAACTGAATCAAATTTAACTTTAACATCACCAATAGATGATAACATAGCTTGCTCATCTTCTTTAGAAGGTTTGTTTTCTACTAAAACGAACTCAATGCTAGATGTGTTATCTGATTTGTATTTTTTAGGCGACTTTTTCATAAAGTCGATAATTTCTGAGTCAGAAACTTTTACCTCGTCATCATTTACAGTTGAAAAAGCAACTGTTACATAATCGAAATCAACTTTGTCGTTTTCTAAAGTATATTGAAATTTTCCTTCGGCTTTAGTAGTATAAACACCAGATTTAATCATAGTGTTATACATTTGCTCTACTGCATATTTTTCAATATTTTTTTCAAATTCTTTCCATTGTAACCATTGCGTTTGGTCTGGAGCGTTTTTGATGCCTTTTAAAGATTCTTTGAATTTATTTTCGTCAAACTGACCAGCAGCATTTAAAAACTGAGGATTTTGAGCTAAATTAGGGTTTTGTTTGATAACGTTAATTAATTGTTCGCTTCCAATTTTTAATCCTAATTTATCAAATTCTTCTGTAAGAATAATTTTTCTAACTTCTTGTTCCCAAGCACTATTCATTGCTTGTGTAGTACTAGTTCCTTGTCCTTGTTTTTCAATCATTGCAACATTTTGCATGAATTGTTGTGCTTCAATATCAGTCCCGTTAACAGAACCTACATCGTTTGCTCCTGTTCCAAATGTTCCACTTTGAATAACATCTGCTAATACAAATGAAAACAAAGCTAAAGCAATGATGATAATTAGGAAGAATGAACGTTGTCTAATTTTAGATAAAACTGCCATTTTTATTTGTGTTTAATTTTTTTTCAGAGGGCGAAAATACAATTATCTATTTAATAATAAAATAGTAAAGTCATATTTTAATTCAAATTTTTAAAGATTTTTATCTTTTTTCTTCTTTTATTGATAAACGAACCAATTCAATTTTTTTATTACTTGCCGAATGTATGATAATTTCAAAATTTTCTACATTAATTTTTTCTTCATTTGACGGAATTTCTTTGGTATGATTTACTATAAAACCGCCTAAAGTAGAATATGAATCTGATTCGGGAATTTGTAAATTGTATTTTTCGTTCAAAAATTCAACATCTAATCGTGCAGAGAATAAATAAGTGTTTTCTTCTACGACTTCATCTATTAAAGTTTCTTCCAAATCGTGTTCGTCTTCAATCTCGCCAAAAAGTTGTTCAATAATATCTTCCACAGTAATTATTCCAGAAGTTCCGCCATATTCATCTAAAACGACGGCTATACTTTTTCTTTTTTTAGTCAGTAAATCAAGCGCATCTTTTATAAAAATAGTTTCCGGAATATATTCAACAGGAATCATGATGCTTTTTATTGTTTTAGGCTTGTTAAAAAGTTCAAATGAATGTACATAGCCTAAAATATCATCAATAGAGTTTTGATAAATCAGTAATTTCGAATAACCGGTTTTTACAAATGTATTTTTTAAATCAACAACTGAATCTAAAATTTCTGCACCACTAATTTCTGTTCTTGGTGTCATGATATCCCGTGCTTTTAAATCAGAAAATTCAAGTGCATTTTGAAAAATTTGAATTTCTGAATCAATCTCGTTTTCATTAGACACATTATTCATTTGTTCTGTAATGTAGTTTCCTAATTCCACTTTACTAAAATAATCTTGTACTTGGTCTCCTGGAGTTTTAAAAAACTTTCTTAGCACAATATCTGAGATCCAAATTATAAATTTTGTTGGCCAAAAAAATAATTGATAAAAGAAATAACTTGGAACAGCAAAAAACTTAATAAATGAGTTGGCGTAAATTTGAAAAAAAACTTTAGGTAAAAATTCGGCCGTTAATAAGATGATAGCTGTAGAAATTAAGGTTTGCAAAAGTAACCCTACAAATGCTGTAAGATTGAAATATCCTTCGAGCCAATTGATAATTAAATCTCCTGAATAAATACCATATACTACTAGTACTACATTGTTTCCAACGAGCATTGCGGTAATAAATTGGGAAGGTTTTTCGGTAAGTTTGTTTAGAATAGAGGCATTAAAGTTTTGTTGTCTTTTCTCAATGGATAGATATACTTTGTTTGAAGAAATATAGGCAATTTCCATTCCAGAAAAGAAAGCAGAAAGCAACAAACAAACTACAATAATGGTTATTTCCATTTTAAGTTATTGCTTTTTTTGGTATTTGTTGTGAAAATGTCTTCTAAAGAAAAACATACCCACAGCTACAATAGCTATAGTTAAACTTAGAAGAATATCATTTAATTCTTTTCCTTCTTGATATTTTCTAAAAGCATCATATACAAAGAAACCTGCAAAAATTAAATAGATATATTGAATCAATTTTAAGTAAGACATAGTAAAATATTTTTATCAAATGTAATAAAAAGAGAAATGCAAAGCAATTATTTGTCTGTTGTGTTTACTTCGCCACTACTTTGTTGCATGTTAAATATTTTAAAGTCTTTACTAAAGTCTACTCCTGGACCTTCTAAGTAAACACCAGATTCATCTGAATATTTAAAATGTTTTTCGGTAAAAAACCATTCGTTTTTTTGATCAAAGTACAATTGTTCTGTTTCTAATTTTTTGCCGTTTTGTGAGCTAATAGTTACATTGCCTTGTAAGTCGATGATACTGGTTTTTTTATAAGATATGGCATAATCGGAAACAATAGTTGTGGTGTTTCCGTTGTTGTCAAATAGTGTAACGTGTATTCCTTTTGGAAATTCTGTAAAGGGATTTGTAATGCTACTGTAGTCTAGCATTTTTGGACTCTTTAAAATAGATTTTATTCGTCCAGAATCGGTGTATTTTAAATTTATTGTGTCGGCTTCCCCAGTAGGAATAAAAATAGTTTCGCTAAGATGCTGTACTTTTTTGATGTCGCTTTCACATGAAAAAAACATAGTCACGATTAAAATCGTGACCATGTTTAAAATATTATTTTTAATAAAGAGTTTCATCTTATAAACTTGGAACTACAATACTTTCTCCTACCCAACAATTAAAGGCAATTCTTTGGCCCGCTTTATTTTCTTGGAAAATTTCTGTTTTAGTAGGTGCAGCTGCTCTGTATTTTGCAGCATCGCTACTCGCTTTTCCTTTTAAAGTTGAATCTGCAGCAGCTGCTTTATCACAGTATTGAGCCGCTAACCAGTACATAGCTCTTTTTTCGAATTGAGTAGTTCCACATTCGTTTATGCTACTTCCGTAAAGAGATGCAATTAATAAGTATGCTTTTCCATAAGAAGGTTTTACTTGAATTGCTTTTCTTGCATACGCACGAGACTGCACTTTATTTGATTTACTATATAAACTTGCTATCTTGTAATAAATATTAGCTTTTTTAGTGTTATCTGTATGTAAATCAGCAGCTTGGTTAAAATACTCCATTGCTTTTGTTACATTTTTTCTTTGATATTCAACAACGCCTAATTTTTCAGCTGCTTCTGCACTTGGGTTTAATTTGTAAAGCGCTTCAGACATTTTAGAGAATAAAGGATCAGAATCACATTCTTTTGCTTCTAAACGATTAGTTGCTCTTTTTAACCATTCTTCATTGGTTTTGTTTTGCTCAAAACCTTTTTGATAGAAAGGAATTAACTTAGCACAAGTTGAAAGTTCTAGAATAATATTATCCATATCATTTCTTACGCTTTCAAATATCTCTAAATTATTTTCAAGTCTAGCTTTTCTTGTGTTTTCTTTGTCAGTTAAAGCTTGTCCAGCTTCTTCTTTACTTAATAAACCATCTTTTTCATTAGACAATTCATCTTCTTCTTCGTCTAATTTTTTAGATAAATCGTCATATTTATCAAATACTTGTTGTAACTCAACTCCTTTATTAGCTTTGTGGTTGCTTACTAAGATTTCAAAGTAAACATACATTGCTTTTGCGTATTTAAAATTAGCATAATCAGTTTTAAATGCCACATCTAATAATTGAAATACTTCGTCAGATGTTCCAATTTTATTATCAAATAAAGCCAATCCTTTTTTCATTTTATTTCCATAACCATTGTCTGGAAAAAACTGATCGTGTTCATCATATAATTTAATTAAATCACGAACAAATTTTTCTTTTTCCTGAGGATTTGT
The DNA here is from genome assembly GCF_009495795.1 of Flavobacterium sp. LMO6. Lineage (NCBI taxonomy): Bacteria > Pseudomonadati > Bacteroidota > Flavobacteriia > Flavobacteriales > Flavobacteriaceae > Flavobacterium > Flavobacterium sp. LMO6. Next base: position 121,020 of record NZ_WIBH01000004.1, read on the forward strand.
AGCTTTTTCAATTTTAAGTTTAATAGCTACTTCACCATATGAATAAATACTTTTATGAAAAGAAGGGCAATCTTTTCTTAAAGTGGTTAAATAATCATAGGCTGACACATCTTTAGCTTTAGCTGAAGTTACCATTAAACTTAATGTTTCAGTGCAAGCCTCTGAGTTTTGTGCTTGAACAAAAAAACTAGCTGTAGCTATAAGTAGCAAAGTTAATTTCGTTTTCATTTTTCTGCTTATAAATAATTATTAATCAATTTTTCTTCTTTCAAACCATTTTGCACTAAGATTTAATCCAATGCTTAAATTAAAATAGTTTTCTTCAATTAATCCGTTTGTTGTGGTTCCTCTTTTTCCAAATTCAAAACCTAAATCAACTTTAGAAAAACCTAGTGGTACACCTAAACCAAAATTCATGCCATAGTCTTTTATGCTTTCATTATTTATAACTAAACCTGTGTTTTCGTATTTGAAACCAGCTCTATAAACAATTCGTGCAAGGTAATTTGTAAAAGAATCATATTTTGGAATGTAATATCCGCCTAAAGCAAATCGTGTTGAATTTTCAAACGATACATTGGTGTTTTCAGCAAATCTATTAACTAAGTTTTTGTTTTGAGTAAAAGTAAGCTCAGTTCCTATTAACCATTTTTTATTTTCACCTAAACCTAAGCCTAAGCTTAATCGGCTTGGCATGATTAATTTTTTATTTGGTAAAGTAATATCTTCACTATCACTAGATAATTCTGTTCCAGAAGTTGTGTAAATAACAGTGGCTATGTTTCTAGAATTATCAGTACTTAATTTACCTTCAGTTGAATAAGTTAGGCTCGATTGTAGTGTTAATTTAGAATCTATTTTGGTGTTGTAAAGTAATCCTAAGTTAAATGAAACACCACTTAACTGAGTTATGTTTCTTTCGCGTGTTGAGTATTGTGTGAAATCTGGAGATAAAACTCTTTCGGTAAATTCATTAGTAAAATCACCAAAATGGTAAGCAATATCTGCACCAAAGCTAAAATTTTCATTAAAGGTATAAGAACTTCCTACGAATACTTTGTTGATAAATCCATTTCCTTGAGATTTGTAGTATCTTGTGTCTTCTGTAGTTTCAACCGTGTTTTCATTTCTATATCCAACGGCAGAATACGGCATTAATCCAAATGCTACTCCAAATTTACCTAAAGGCAATCCTATTGCTAGATAGTCAAAACTTGTTCTTTGCGCTTTTTCTGAAGCAACATCTGTGTTGAATTTTGTTGAAGAATTAGTTCCTCCAACTGCAAATGTTGTTAATTTTAATTTTGAATATGAAGCCGGATTCATTAGGCTTAGCTGAATACTATCTCCAGTTATTGCTAATCCTCCCATTGATTTAGAATCTTGTGTCCCTCTAAATTTTACTTCTCCTAATCCGTAAAAAGAATATGGTGATGCGGTATTGTCCTGACTCCAAGAAGCTATTGATACAAAAATACTAGCAAATACTATAAGTTTTTTAATCATTTTCATTTATGTATAGTGATAATAAGTTCAAACTTTCCAATAAGAAATTTGAATTGGCAAATATGGTGCTTTTTAATCTTTTAGCCAAAAAATCTGCATCTCCTCCTGTTAAAATTATTGTTAAATCTTGATTTTTAAGAGAATATTGTGAAATAAACCCTTCAATTTCAAAACATACACCATTAATTACACCACTATTAATTGAATTTTCGGTTGAATTTCCTGTTAAGTAATCAATTTCTTTTTTTTCTAAAAGTGGGAGTTTCGCTGTATAATCATTTAAACTTTTATACCTTGTTTTTATTCCTGGGGAAATAGCTCCTCCTAAATACTGGTTTTTATTGTCTACAAAGTCATAGGTAATACAAGTACCAGCATCAATTATTAATCTATTCTTGTTAGGATGTAAAAGTGTTGCACCAGCCGCTAATACCATGCGATCTATTCCTAATGTCTGCGGAGTTGCATATAAATTGGTAAAAGGAAATTTTGTTTTATGACTAATTTCTTCCGTTGGAAATCGGTTTTTTATAAAATGTAAAGTGTCTTCATCAAGTTTTCCTACCGAAGAAAGTATGATTTTTTTGATATTTGAATATTTTTCAAAAATATTTTCAAAGTTTTTTAAAGCATTTTTTGTCTCAAAAATGAAAAGCTCAATTTTCTTATTGTATTCAAATACAGCAACTTTAATTCTTGAATTTCCAACATCTATTGTTAAAAGCATGGTTTTGTTTTTGGAATTGCAAATATACAAATTGATTTTTTTTATTATTTGTTTTGGAAAATATAAAAATCGTTATATATTTGCACCCGCAATCAACAAGCAGTAATGCTCTAAATTGTTAAGGTACCTTAGCTCAGATGGTAGAGCAATGGACTGAAAATCCATGTGTCCCTGGTTCGATCCCTGGAGGTACCACTTAAATCCCGACATTGTCGGGATTTTTTGTTTTTAATAGGTTTTAAAATTATAAAACCATTTCTTCATAAGAAAAGATAGTTGGGTAACCTTTGTTTATAAAATAATTCGTTGGATTTTCTTTTGAAATAACCATTACAAAATCACCTCCCCAAGCGCCAAGACTTTTTACAACCCCTTTGAAATCTGGAAACAATTTTTCTTTAACTGTTTTGGTTTCTAATACATCGCTCATTATAATTTCATGTTGTTCCATTAGTTTAGCAAATTCTTTCCCTTCTGCAGAATCTATGGCTTGATATGTTATGGTGTTGATTTTTGAAATTATTTTAGTGGTTTTATGGCGTTGTGTTAAATAATTTGAAATCGCAGATTTACTACTTTGCTTTTGATTTAAATATACAAAATGAATATTTTCTTTAAATTTAGGATCAAAGTGTACGGTTTTAAAATGGGGTATTTCGTTTTCTAATTGGTAAATTATTGGCAAATTAGTTTGTGCACAGGCGATGTCATAACCACTACCACCAAAACTTTTGGTAAGTAATTCAAATGCGTTAATTTGCAGCCATTGTCCTATGTTGTTTATTAAAGTGGAAGAAGTGCCCAAACCCCATGCTCTAGGAAAACTTAAATGAGTTTCAACTTTATACCCTTCTTCATTTAAAAAGTTAGGATTTTGCAAATAAGCTTGATGTAAAATTTCTATTAAGGTATTTTTTACGCCCTCGTTTTTGTCTGTTATTTTTTCTTTTATAGAATCAAAAGAAATAGTGTCTTGAAACCAAATGCTTTTATCAGCATCAAAACTAACCCATTCTATTTGCTTATTGGTTCCTTCTTTTACAATAAGATTTTGGCCAAAACGTGTTGGTATGGCTAATGCTTTTGCGCCATCAAGTAAAACATATTCACCTGTAAGTAATAATTTTCCGTTACTATAAAACGTTTGATTTTGCATCATTTTGTAAGTGTCAATTACGCTCTTATTTTTTCTAAATAATCAATTACTAAGCTATGAGTTACGGTAGTATCTTTAAAATAAGCCACAACTTTTTGTTTTTCTTCTTTAGTAGCTTGATGTTGATTTAAGATATTCATCAAATGCATTTTCATATGTCCTTGCTGAATTCCAGTTGTGGTTAACGAACGCAATGCTGCAAAATTTTGGGCTAAGCCAGCTGCTGCAACTATTTGCATTAATTCTTCGGCAGAAGGATTTTGTAATAATTCCATTGAGAATTTCACTAACGGATGTAATGATGTTAAGCCACCTACAGTTCCAAGCGCTAAAGGAACATCCATCCAAAAAGTAAAAATGCCGTTTTCTATTTTAACGTGTGATAAACTTGAATATTGCCCTGATCTACTTGCGTATGCATGAACACCCGCTTCTACTGCTCTAAAATCATTTCCAGTTGCTACAACTACAGCGTCAATGCCGTTCATGATGCCTTTGTTGTGTGTAACCGCACGATAGGGTTCTATTTCTGCAATTTTAACTGCTGTTGCAAATTTTTGAGCAAATTCAGTTGAATCTATAGTTGTTGATTCTGAAAGCTGTTCAATTGGACAAGAAACTTCCGCTCGTACCAAACAATTAGGAACATAATTACTTAAAATACTCATGATAATTTGAACGTTTTTTTCTTCTGGTAAAAATCCGTCAAACTCATTTGCTTGCGATTCTAAAGTTTTAGCAAATTGTTCCAAACACGTATTAATAAAATTAGCTCCCATACTGTCTTTTGTGTTAAAAGTAGCATGTAATTGGTAATAGTTTGGAACTTCAGCTGTCTTGTCGCGCAGTTCAATATTTAAAATACCACCACCACGTTTTTGCATGTTTTTGGTAATTTCTGCAGTATCTAAAAAGAATTGCGGTTTTATTTGATTAAAAAAACTGTTTAATTTTTCTGATGTACCTTGGAATATAAAATGAACTTGACCAATTTTTTCGGTATTAATAATAGTGGTTTTAAAACCTCCACGTTCTCCCCAAAATTTTGCAGCTTTAGAAGCTGCGGCCACCACAGAACTTTCTTCAATAGCCATAGGTAGGGTGTAGTCTTTTTCGTTAATTATGAAATTTGGCGCTACACCATAAGGTAAATAGAAATTGGTAAGTGTGTTTTCGATGAATTCATCATGAAGTTTTTGCAAATTTTCATCAGAATTCCAATATTTGGTAAGACTGTCTTTTGCCTCATTTGGATTTGAAAAATAAGTGCTTGTTATCCAATTTATTTTTTCTTCTTTAGAAAGTTTAGAAAATCCTTTTATATTTTGATTCATATTTTATCAATAAACAACAAAGATAATAAATTTGAGATTATATGGATTTGAATAAATACAGTTAAAATTATGGTTATTTCATATATTTTCACTAAAATTGGTGTTTTTTAGAAATTAATTCTCATGAAAAAATATGTAATTACGCTATTATTTATCGTAGCGAGCTCATTATCAGTTAATGCCCAACAAAAAATCACTTTAGAAGAAATTTGGGGTGGAGCCTTCCGAACTAAAGGAATGGACGAATTAAACGCAATGAAGAACACCAACCAATACACGGTGTTAAATTTTGATAGAGCAACTAAAAGTTATCAAATAGATTTGTATGATTTTGCTACTTTAGAAAAAGTAAGTACTTTGTTTGATACCAAAAACCACAAGGAAATTTCTGCCATAGATAGTTATTCATTTGATCAAAATGAAAAGAAACTTCTTATTGCTTCTAACTCAAATCAAATTTTTCGTCATTCATTTACTGCTGATTTTTTTGTGTATGATATCGCTTCAAAACAAGTAAGTAAATTTACAAGCAATCAAATTCAAGAACCTACTTTTTCTGCAGATGGAACTAAAATTTGTTATGCTTTTGAAAATAATTTATATGTGCATGATATTATTTCTAGCGCTACCATTCAAATAACGCAAGACGGAAAGAAAAATCACATTATTAATGGTATTACAGATTGGGTATATGAAGAAGAATTTGCTTTTGTAAAAGCTTACGATTGGAATGTTACTGGAACAAAAGTGGCCTATATTAAATTTGATGAAACTGAGGTGCCTGAGTTTTCTATGGACATGTATAATGAAGGTTTGTATCCAACACAAACGGTTTTCAAGTATCCAAAAGCGGGTGAAAAAAACGCAATCGTTTCTTTACATATTTTCGATTTAAAATCGGGAACTACCAAGAAAATCAACTTAGGAGATTATAAAGATTTTTATATCCCAAGAATCAAATGGACTAATGACGCTGCCACTTTAAGTGTTCAGGTAATGAATCGCCATCAGAACAATTTAGACTTACATTTTGTAGATGCCAATTCAGGTGTAACTAAAATTGTTTTAAACGAAAAAGACGCTGCTTATGTTGATGTAACAGATAACTTAACGTTTTTAAAAGACAACAGTTTTATTTGGACTTCTGAAAAAGACGGATTTAATCATATTTATCATTATGATAAATCAGGAAAACTAAAAAAACAAATTACCAAAGGAAATTGGGAAGTAACTGCATATTATGGATTTGATGAAAAAGCAGGAACTGTTTATTATCAATCTGTAGAAAATGGTTCAATAAATAGAGATGTTTATGCTATTAAAATTGATGGAAAATCAAAAACAAGATTATCATCAAAAACCGGAACAAACTCAGCTACATTTAGCCCTAACTTCCAATTTTTTATAAACACCTATTCAAGTGCAACTTCCGCACCTATGTATACTTTAAATGATTCAAAAGCAGGAGCGGTTGTTAAAACAATTGTTTCTAACGAAGCGGTTGAAACTAAATTGGCAAAATATGATGTTACTCCAAAAGAGTTCTTCGTGTTGACTACAGAAAAAGGCCACCAATTAAATGCTTGGATGATTAAGCCAAAAAACTTTGATGCTTCAAAAAAATATCCAGTTTTTATGTTTCAATATTCAGGACCAGGATCACAGCAAGTAGCAAATCAATGGAATGGGATTAATGATTTTTGGTTTATGATGTTAGCGCAACAAGGATATATTGTAGCTTGTGTTGATGGAAGAGGTACAGGTTTTAAAGGTGCAGCTTTTAAAAAATGCACGCAAAAAGAATTAGGAAAATACGAAGTTGAAGATCAAATAGATGCTGCAAAAGTAATTGGAAAATACAATTATGTTGATGCGTCAAGAATTGGAATCTTTGGTTGGAGTTATGGCGGATTTATGTCTTCTAACTGTTTATTTCAAGGAGCAGATGTGTTTAAAATGGCAATTGCAGTGGCGCCAGTTACTTCATGGAGATATTATGATAGCATTTACACAGAACGTTACATGCAAACACCACAAGAAAACGCAAGTGGATATGATAATAACTCACCAATAAATCATGTAAGCAAATTAAAAGGTAACTTTTTATTAGTTCATGGAACTGCCGATGATAACGTTCACGTACAAAACACTATGAAAATGGTGGAAGCCTTGGTTCAGGCGAACAAGCAGTTCGATTGGGCTATTTATCCTGATAAAAATCACGGAATTTACGGTGGAAAAACACGCTTACAATTGTACACAAAAATGACAAATTTTATTAAAGAAAAATTATAATAAACCAAACTAAAACTAATTTAAATGAGCGAAGTAGTAGTAAAACAAGGACATCCAAAAGGGCTTTGGGTATTATTTGGAACTGAAATGTGGGAGCGTTTTAATTTCTATGGAATGCGTGCAATATTAACGTTATTCATGGTAAATGCTTTAATGATGAAAGAGGCCGATGCTTCCATAATCTATGGAGGATTTCTTGGGCTTTGTTATTTAACTCCAATGTTAGGTGGTTTTATAGCAGATAGATTCTTCGGAAACAGAAACTGTATCATGTTAGGTGGTTTAATGATGGCTGCCGGACAATTTTTGTTATTCTTTAGTGCAAGTGTATTTGGGTCTAATTTGTCTTTGGCAAATACATTACTTTGGTCAGCATTAGGGATTATCATTTTTGGAAATGGGTTCTTCAAACCAAATATTTCTTCAATGGTAGGGAGTTTATATCCTAAACAAGAAAAAAACAAATTAGACACTGCTTTTACAATTTTTTATATGGGAATTAACTTAGGAGCTTTCCTAGGTCAATTAATTTGTCCAATAATTGGTGACGTAAAAGATGCTGGAGGAATTAGAGATATTCATGCTTTTAAATGGGGATTTTTAGCAGCTGCTATTGCAATGTTAATTGGTACTGCTGTTTTCTATTTTTTAAAAAATAAATACGTAGTAACTCCGGAAGGCAGACCGATTGGTGGATTACCATCTAAAAATGATGCCTCAGATTTTGAAGAAGGAGAATCTCAAAAAGCAGTATTTTCTCAAACTGCTTTAATTGGAGCTGTTGCTGCATTCGTTGGTTTAGGTTTTCTTTTTCATTTTGCTTTTGGGCAAAATATTATTTATTCAGTAATTTATGCCAGTGGTTTAGCTTTGGCAGGACTAATTATTTCTGATTCTTCTCTAACTAAAATTGAAAGAGATAGAATTTTAGTTATATACATTGTTGCGTTCTTCGTAATTTTCTTTTGGGCTGCTTTTGAACAAGCAGGCTCTTCTTTAACTTTTATTGCAGACAACCAAACAGATAGAAATTTCTTTGGATGGAATATGCCTCCTTCTATGGTGCAAATTTTTAATGGTTTATTCGTTGTTATGTTTGCAGTTCCCTTCAGTATGCTTTGGGATAAATTAAGAGCAAACGGAAAAGAACCAATTTCGCCAGTAAAGCAAGCATTTGGTTTGGCTTTAATTGCATTGAGTTATTTTATTATTGCACACAATGTAAAAGATTTAGGAAATAACGGATTGTTAGCTATTCAGTGGTTAATTTTACTTTATTTAATTCAAACTTGTGCCGAGTTATGTTTATCTCCTATTGGCTTATCATTAGTTGGTAAATTATCTCCAAAACGTTTCGCATCTTTGCTTTATGGGGTATTCTTTTTATCAAATGCAGCTGGTTATGCTTTAGCAGGAACGTTAGGTTCAATTTTACCGGCAACGGGAGATAAATTTAATAAAGCAACAGAAATGGGTATCGATTTACAAGCTGTTTTAGACAAAAAAGTAGTTCCAACTGCTGAACAATTAGCTTTGTTAGATGAAAATCAAATTAGTGCTGTTAATCCTGTTTTTGCTGGATTTGAAATCACAAGTTTGTTTGAGTTTTTCATGGTATTCGTAATTTTATGTGGTTTAGCAGCTGTTATTTTATTCGCTTTAACACCAAAATTGAAAAAAATGATGCATGGCGTTAGATAATATATTTTAAAAATATTTTTTATATCTTTCAAACCTACAAGAAACCCTTGTAGGTTTGTTTTTTTTAATACAATAAATTATGTGGAAAAGTCATCCTAAAGCATTGCCTTACTTGTTTTTATCTGAAATGTGGGAGCGTTTCGGTTATTATTTAATGATTGGTATATTTACCTTATATCTTAAAGATGTTGAAGCTGGATTCGCTATGACCGAGAAAGAAGCGTCTGATTTATACGGAACTTTTATCGCATTGGTCTTCCTAACTCCTTTTATTGGTGGTTTAGTTGCTGATAGATATTGGGGCTACAAAAAATCAATCGTTATAGGTGGTTTAATGATGGGAGCCGGTTATTTCATGATGGGAATTCATGATATTACGATGCTATACATTGCTATGACATTAGTTATTGTAGGTAACGGATTTTTCAAACCAAATATCTCAACACTTTTAGGTAATTTCTATTCTGAAGATAAATTTAAAGACAAAAAAGACGAAGGTTACAATATTTTCTACATGGGAATTAATGTTGGAGCGTTCATTTGTAACTTCTTTGGTGCGGCTTTACAAATTTTATTAGGTTGGCAATATGCTTTCATGGCGGCTGGAGTTGGAATGTTCATCGGTGTTATTGTTTTCTTATTAGGAACAAAACACTATGGCACTCAAACCGAGAAAAAAGGAGTGCAACCTGGCGACATGCCTTTCTGGAAAATTGTAATGTTTATTTTAGTACCATCAGCAGTTTTTGGAGTTATTGGTTGGTTATTAAAAGGAGTAACGTCTGAGGCAAATCCAAACGGTTATATTTTTGGTTCGGATAGTACAGATGCCTTTATTTTTGCCTGTATTCCAGTAATTTTCTTCTACGGAAGTTTGTACTTCAAAGCTAAAGTGGAAGACAAAAGACCAATCGGAGCTTTATTAACCATTTTCGCAGTGGTAATTTTATTTTGGGGTGTTTTCAAATTGAATGGTTCAGCATTAAACACTTGGGCAGATCGTTATACAGATAGAGAAATCACAGGAACCACTCAAACGGTTTTTAATGGATTGAAACTAGCCAAAGAAGTAGAATACAAAAAAGACACAGTTGAATTATACGATGCCAGTTTCCGTATTCAAAAAGTAAATGGAGAAGTTCAAAAAACTGTAGATTATCCTGTTTATTTTAGAAATGTAGCAAAAGATAAATTACCTGAAGAAGGTTCAAAAGTATCGCTTTGGGCAACCAATTTAAGTCAGTCTATCAATCCAGGTTGGGTAATTATTTTAACGCCTTTAGTTGTGGCTTTCTTTACATTTTTAAGAAGTAGAAAGAAAGAACCTTCAACACCAACAAAAATCGCTTTCGGATTATTAATCTCGGCTTTGTCGGTTTTAGTAATGATTGCTGCGGTAAATATGGGTGCAAATGGTTCTGAAAAAGTAAGTGTTTGGTGGTTAGTAGCCAATTACGGAGTTATCACAATCGGAGAGTTATTCTTAAGTCCGATGGGATTATCAGTGGTTTCTAAATTGAGTCCAACGAACATTACTTCATTAATGATGGGTGGTTGGTTTTTATCCACTTCAATCGGAAATAAACTAAGCGGTGTGTTAGCAAGTCTTTGGGATACGTATGACAACAAACAAGATTTCTTTTGGATTAACTTCGGATTATTAATGTTTGCTACAATGTTGATGTTCATTTTATTGAAACAACTAAACAAAGTAATGCAAGAAAAAGGAATTCACTAAGATGCAAACAATAGAAGAAATTCAGAATTTTAAAGGAAAATATCCAAAACAGCTTTGGTATTTATTCTTTAGCGAAATGTGGGAGCGTTTCTGCTTCTACGGAATGCGAGGAATGCTTTATTTTTATATGGTTCACCATTTGTTAATGGACAAAGAAACAGCTAATCTTCAATACGGAGCAACTCAAGCTTGGGTGTATGCTTTTACATTTATTGGAGGTTTATTTGCTGATAAAATATTTGGATTTAGAAAGTCTTTATTTTGGGGTGGATTATTAATGATTGTTGGAAGTTTAATTTTAGCAATCGATCCTAAATCATTGTTTTTTGTTGGAGTGAGTTTTACCATTGTAGGTACTGGTTTTTTTAAACCAAATATTTCATCAATGGTTGGTAAGCTATACAGAGAAGGAGATTCAAGGACAGATGCTGGATTTTCATTATTTTATGCAGGTGTTAATTTAGGTGCTTTAATTGGCGGTTACGTTTGTATAGCTATTGGAAAAAGAGAAATGTTATCTTATATCATACCTGAAGGATTAGAATGGAATATTGCTTTTGGATTAGCAGCCGTTGTTATGGTTATTAGTTTGTTGACTTTTACACAAACTCAGAAAAATTTAGGAAATATTGGTTTGTCGCCTTTGCAACATATTGAATCTGGTAAAAGGAAAATTTATGAATGGGCTACTTATTTAGGCTCTATTTTGATTATTCCAATAATAATTGTAATGGTTTCTAATACAGAATATACAGATTATTTTATGTATACCATTGGGCCATTTTCATTACTATATTTAGCTTATGAAATGCGAGGGTTCTCAATAGCTGAAAATAAAAAATTAATTGCAGCAGTAATTTTTATGCTGTTTTCAATTGTTTTTTGGGCGTTTTTTGAGCAAAGTGGAGGTTCGTTAAGTGATTTTGCTGCCGAAAATCTAAATAATACAGTTTTGGGAATTACTCTAGATCCTAATGGTGTAAACAACTCAGCTAATTCATTCTTTGTAATTGCTTTTGCAGCATTAGTGGGTATGGTTTGGCTTTGGATGGCAAAGAAAAAAATTGAACCTAATACCATTATTAAATTTGGACTAGCTTTTCTATTTTTAGCAGGAGGTTTTTGGGTGTTTTATTATACCAAGTTCTTTGCAGGTCCAGATGGAAAAACTTCATTAGATTTATTTACATTCGGATGGTTTGTTATCACATTCGGAGAGTTATGTTTATCACCAATTGGTATGAGTGCAATGACTAAATTATCGCCCCAAAAAACACAAGCAGTTATTATGGGAATGTGGTTTTTAGCAAGTGCATATGGTCAATATTTTGCAGGTTTATTAGGTGCAAATATTGCAAGTGCGTCTAAAAATATGACAAATTTAGAAAAGTTAAATACTTATGCAGATGGCTACGAACAATTAGCTATTTATGCCTTAATCGCAGGAGTAGTTTTAATCGCAATTTCACCAATAGTTAGAAAATTAATGCAAGAAGTTAAGTAACTAACATTTTTTGGCATTCATTTTGCTTAATTTTGTTTTATTAAATTTTAAAATATGAAAAAAATAATAATTTTTGCTTTTATAGTATTGTCAAGTATAACAATACAAGCGCAAGACGGTTTAACTTGGCATACCGATATGTCTAAGGCATCTGAAATTTCAATGAAAGAAAACAAACCTATGTTTTTGTTTTTCACGGGTTCCGATTGGTGTGGATGGTGTATTCGTTTACAAAAAGAAGTTTTCAAAACACCAGAATTTATTAAATGGGCAAAAGAAAGTGTTGTTTTAGTTGAGTTAGATTTTCCTAGAAAAAACAATCAAACAGATGCTGTAAAAGCTCAAAACGCACAATTACAACAGCAATTGCAGGTTAGAGGATATCCAACAGTTTGGTTTGTTACAGCTACAAAAACTGCCGATGCTAAATTAAATTTAAATGCTTTAGGCAGTTCTGGTTATGTTGCAGGCGGACCTAAAGTATGGCTTGAAGGCGCAAATCAAATCATTAAGAAAAAATAAATATTTTTATTTTAATTTATAAAATCCCTTTTCGGCTATGGCATGAAAAGGGATTTTTTCTTTTCTGCAAGTAGCTTCCCAAAGTTTAACAGTGTTTTTATAATTGCTTTTGTCTGCCACAATTAATTTGGGTTTTATTTCTTGAATTAATCGGATAAGATTAATCTTTGGATTTTGAGTTAATACTACAATTTCTGGATGTAATGATGTTTTGTAAATTCCAACACTATCGATAACTAAAATTCTTTTGTTGTTAAATGAAAGCGTATTTTGAATTGGAAAAATGCGTAACGAATCAGAAAAAGTGCCTCTTACATAATGATTTAAAGTGGTGTTATGGTTTTCAGGAACATCGCTATATGCTATAACAGAATGGTTATTCTTTATTCCGATAAGTGTCGTTTTTTCATTAAAAATCACCAATTCGCTATTGTTATTTTCACTCCATTTTACAATGATGTAGCTCAATTGAAAAAGTAAAATGGTTCCCAAAATATATTTTATGTTTTTGGCTTTTGTGTGATACATCCAATAAATAAAAGCAATAATTACCAAATAAAGCGAAAAAGTAAGCCAACCTGTAAAGGAAATATTCGTAATAATTCCACTTTTAAATTGAGCAATCCAATGAATGTAATCGTTCATTAAATGGATGATAAATGATAATAATTTTCCCAAAAGAATTGCAAAATCAGGAATTACAAAATTGAATAGCAAAATAATAATTCCGCCAACTAAAACAGCTGTTGATAGTGGAATAATTACCAAATTCGCTAATAAAAATAACAAAGGCAATTGATTGAAATAATACAAACTCAATGGCAAAACACCAATTTGTGCTGCTAATGAAACCAAAACAATGTCAGTTAAGTAAATTCCGATTTTGTTTTCGGTAAAATAAAACTTTTTATAAAAAGGTTGAAACAAAACAATGGATAAAACAGCTGCATAACTCAATTGAAAGCCAATATCAAAAATAGCATTTGGTTTTACTAATAAAATTAAAAAAGCGGAAATTGCCAAAGCATTATAAATTGCTTTTGGTTGGTTAAAATAGGTTCCAATACTTATAAAACTGAATAATGTTACTGCTCTAGTTACCGAAGCTGGTAAACCTGTAAGTAAAGCAAACAACCATAAAATGGATAATACAAGTAGCAATTGAATTTCGGCTCCAAATTTTACTCTTTTTAATGGTTTTAATAAGAATACAATAAAGAAATAAATAATGGAGATATGTAATCCAGAAATGGCTAAAATATGTATAACTCCTGCGTTAGAATAATCGGCAATTGTTTCTTTGTCTAATTCCAATCGTTGTCCTAAAATTAGAGCATCGATAATCGCTTTGCTTTTGGGTTCAAAATGATGAATATCAAAACTCTTACTCAAATTATCTCTTAAATTTTCAATATAAAAACCAATTGTTTTATGCGTTTGAATGATTTTAATTTGATTTTCACGGGTATAAACCTGATGAAATACATTTTGCTTTTCTAAATAGTTTGAATAATCAAATTGATACGGATTAAAAGCTTTTGGAATTGGATAAACAGAAGCATTTAACCAAATTTCATCACCTGAGTGAAAGGTGTCTTTGTTTGTTTTTGGAACATAAAGTAATATTTTCCCAGAAGCTATTGAATCATTAAAATGCGAAAGCGAGATGAAATATTTATTATATTTTTCATTTGGTTTCAATGTATTCGTAACGATGGCTCGAATAGAATTGGTTTCTTCAATTGATTTTTTGGAATAATGATTTTTCGAATTCACATCCGAATGGACATAACAAGTTAGCATTCCTAATGTGAAAGCGAGTAGGTAAGTGGTAATTCCAAAACTACTATTCTGAAGTAATACTTTTTTACTTTTCCAGAATATTAAAGAAAAAATTCCGCTAGTAAAAACCAGAATTAAAATTAGGGTAAGAAACGACCATTGCATATAATATTCTGCAATAATTCCTATTGCAAAAATTATGGTAATCGTGAGTAAGGGAAACTTGAATGCTTTCAATTACCTTTGTTTTTGAAGTAGTTTCAGTTTAAGTAAGTTGGAATTTCTTTATCTCAAAAATATAAAAAAATCATTCGATGTTGCTAAATCTAGACAATTATTTTTTTAAAGAATTCACAATTAATTCAGCCGTTTTTTTGCTCGCGCCTTCGCCTCCTAAATTTTGTTTTAGTTGGGCATAATTTTCAAGTAAAACGGTACGACTTTCTGAATTCAAAATTTTTTCTAATTCGATTTTCAAGTTTTTCGTATTCAATTCTTCCTGAATTAATTCTTTAACCACCTCTTTGTCCATTATTAAATTAACTAATGAAATGTATTTTAACGTGATGATTCGTTTTGCAATTTGGTACGAAATATAACTTCCTTTATAGCAAACTACTTCAGGAACATTAAATAAAGCGGTTTCTAAAGTCGCAGTTCCAGAAGTTACCAAAGCGGCATGCGAATGACTTAATAAATCATATGTTTTATTCGAAATAAATTTCACATTTTCATTAGTTAAAAACGTTTGGTAAAATTCATATTCCTGACTTGGAGCACCGGCAATAACAAATTGATAATCAGGAAAGTCTTTCACTACCGAAAGCATAATCGAAAGCATTTTTGATATTTCTTGTTTTCTGCTTCCCGGTAATAAAGCAATAATGGGTTTGTCTGATAATTGGTTTTCTTTTCTAAAAATTTCATCCGAAACTTCTGTTCTATTAGCAATAGCATCAATTAACGGATGTCCTACAAAATGAACTGGGAAACTGTGTTTTTTCTCGTAAAAATCTTTTTCAAACGGAAGAATGACATACATATAATCTACATCGCGTTTAATGGCTTTTATTCTATTTTCTTTCCAAGCCCAAATTTGAGGTGAAATATAATAATGTGTTGGAATATTTCGCTCTTTTGCCCATGTTGCAATTCGCATGTTAAAACCAGGATAATCTATAAAAATTATGGCATCTGGCTGAAAGGTTTCAATGTCTTTTTTACAAATTTTGATGTTGTTCAAAATCGTTTTTAAGTTCATAATAACTTCAATAAAACCCATAAACGCTAATTCACGATAGTGTTTTACTAAAGTTCCGCCTACGTTTTGCATTAAATCGCCACCCCAAAAACGAATTTCTGCTGTTGGGTCTTTTTCATACAATGCTTTCATCAAATTTGAACCATGTAAATCGCCTGAAGCTTCTCCTGCTATGATGTAATATTTCATAAATTAGTCTTTATAAATCCCAAGAATTTAATTGTTGCATTGCATGATGTGCTGTTAAATCAAATTGCACGGGAACAATTGAAATATATCCATTTTCTAACGCCCATTCATCGGTGTCTGTTCCTTTGTCTAAATTAACAAATTTTCCAGTTAACCAATAGTAATCTTTTCCATGCGGATTGGTTCTTTTATCAAATTCTTCTTGCCACATAGCTTTCGCTTGTCGGCAAATTTTAGTTCCTTTTATGTCTTCTTTTGCTAATTTAGGAAAGTTTACATTTAAAATAACTCCTTCTGGTAATCCGTTTTTTAAAACTTCCGAGGCTATTTTTTTAATATGACTTTTAATAGGTTCAAAATTGGCATCCCAACTATAATCTAACAACGAAAATCCAATAGCGGGAATTCCTTCTATTCCGGCTTCAACTGCAGCACTCATAGTTCCAGAATAGATTACATTTATAGAAGAATTAGATCCGTGATTAACACCTGAAACACACAAATCTGGTTTTCTTTTCAGAATTTCATGTACTGCAATTTTAACACAATCTACCGGTGTTCCGCTACAGCTATATTCTTTTTCAACTTCATTGTCAATTTGTACTTTTGTAAGCTTCAGAGTGTCGTTTATGGTTATGGCATGTCCCATGGCACTTTGAGGACTGTCTGGAGCAACAACAACAACCTCGCCCAGTTCTTTCATTACGGATATTAAAGCTCTAATTCCTGGTGCTATTATGCCGTCGTCATTTGTTACAAGTATGAGTGGTCTTGCCATTTTTTGTACTTTTTTTGCTAAATTAAATAATTTAAACCGAAACCTTTTTTTTCAACACTGATTTTTGTTGGTTTAACAAAAATTTATAGTAATTTGCAGGCTTATGGCATGATTTTTTATGTAATTTAGTTGAAAATTTTTCAATGAAACGAATAGTTGAATTTATGAAAAGAAATTATAAGGTTATATTGTTGATAACTGCTTTATCAGCAATACTATGGAGTTTTGTACCGAGTGAGAAAAAAGAAGATCCAGAAAAAGATAAACTTTTATTGGAATTACTAACTTTTGTTTTAGAAAAAGGGCATTATAGTCCAATTGAGTTAAATGATGATTTTTCTAAAAAAGTTTATAAAAAGTATTTAGAAAATATCGATCCTACAAAACGTTTTTTTATTCAAAGTGATATGGATGATTTCAGTAAATATGAAACATCTATTGATGATATGATTAAAAGTAAAGATATTACATTCTTTAACTTAACAAACTCTAGATTGTTACAAAGAATGAAAGAATCAAGAGAAATTTACGAAAATGTATTAAGTAAACCATTTGATTTTAATAGTAAAGAAACTATCAATGTAGATTATGATAAACTTCCCGTAAGTAAAAATAAATCAGAGTTAGTAGAGAGATGGAGAAAGCAATTAAAACTATCGGCACTATCTTCTATAACGGATAAACAAAAATTAGAAGAAGATAAACATAAAGATGATGCTTCATATGAAATGAAATCTTTTGAAGTTATTGAAAAAGAAGTTCGAGAAAGTTCTCTAAAATCATTGAACGAGTATTTTGACTTTATTGAAAAAGAATTAGATAGAGATGACTGGTTTGCTATTTTTCTAAATTCAATTGTAGAACGTTTTGATCCACATACTTTTTATTTTTCTCCAGATGATAAAGAAAAATTTGATGTAAGTATGAGTGGAACTTTTCAGGGAATTGGCGCTCGATTACAAAAGAAAGAAACAGGCGTTGAGATTTCTGAATTAATTTCGGGAGGACCAGCTTGGAGAGGAAAAGAATTAGAAGCAGGAGATTTAATTCTTAAAGTAGCGCAAGGTAAAGAAGAACCTCTTGATATTGCAGGAATGCGCCTAGACGATGTTGTTAAAAAAATTAAAGGTCCTAAAGGAACTGAGGTTAGGTTAACCGTTAAAAAAGTAGATGGAACTATAAAAGTAATTTCAATTATAAGAGACGAAGTAGAAACGGAAGAAACGTTTGCTAAATCGAGTGTGGTGGAGAAAGAGGGTAAAAAATACGGAATTATTTATTTGCCAAAATTCTACATCAGTTTTGAAAATAAAGAAAATCGTGATGCTTTTAAAGACGTTGCTGCTGAGATTGAAAAATTAAAAGCTCAAAATATCGATGGTCTTATAATGGATCTTAGAGACAACGGTGGAGGTTCTTTAGAGACCGTTGTTAAAATGGTTGGTTTGTTTATTCCAGACGGTCCAATAGTTCAAGTGAAAGCTCCTGGTAGAAATCCGGAGATTTTACCAGATCCTGATAAAAAAGTGCAATATGATGGTCCGCTTGTAGTCATGATTAATAATTTCTCTGCTTCTGCTTCTGAAATTTTTGCGGCTGCTATTCAAGATTATAAAAGAGGAATTGTAGTAGGAAGTAAGCATTCTTACGGAAAAGGAACGGTTCAAAATGTAATAGATTTAAATCAATTTATCAGAGGTAATTCTTTTGGTGATTTAGGTGCTTTGAAAACAACAATTCAAAAATTTTATAGAATTAATGGAGGTTCAACACAACGTGAAGGTGTAAAAAGTGATATTGTTTTTCCAGATCGCTTCGCTTATTTAGATATGGGAGAACGCGATGAAGAAAGCGCTTTACCTTGGGATAAAATTGCACCAGCAAAATATGAACCATTAAATATTAATTACGATAATGTAATTGCAAATAGTAAGAAAAGAATTGCTACAAATAATACGTTTAAACTAATTGATGAAAACGCAAAATGGATTTATGAGCGTAAAGATGAGAATGTTATTAGTCTGAATTTAATTGATTTTAATAAAGAAATCGCAATTGCAGATGCTAAGATTAAGAAATTCAAACAAATTTCTGAATATAATAATAAATTTCAATTTCAATCATTGCCTGATGAATTGGCTTTATTTGAAAACGATACTTTGTTGAAACAAAAAAGAGAACGTTGGCACGAAGAAATGCAGAAAGATGTTTATATAGAGGAAACCTTAAATGTTATTGCTGATATTAAATTGCTAACGAAAGGAAAAAGCTTATCTCAGAAATTGAGTATGAATTAAAATATAAAGTCCCGTTTTTACGGGACTTTTAAATTATTGCCTGTTTGTCTAATTGCTATTTTAAATTTAATAAAATGAAGAAACCGTTCTTGTTTTTTTTATTTCTGACATTTTCTGCTTGCATGGAAAATAATCAAATCAAAAACAACGATATTGATGAATTAAACAATGATTCTTTACTTACTTCTGATTTCGATTTTTTGCCGACTTCTACAACTAATTCCGTTTATAACCACTCAGCTTATGTTTTTTCCTATTCAGAAATTCATGAACAAAGTGAATGGGTGGCATATTATTTAGATAATACCGATATAAATTCGGTTAATTTTAAAAGACCTTTTTTTGAGCAAGATCCTATTGTAGAAACTGAGTCGGCTGATTGGAGAAATTATAAAAACTCAGGTTATGACAAAGGACATTTGTGCCCAGCAGCAGATAGAAAAGGTTCTTTTGATGAGTATAACGAAACTTTTTTTACGTCTAATATTAGTCCACAAAATCATAAATTTAATTCGGGAATTTGGAATCGATTAGAAGAAAAAACTAGATATTGGGCAACTAAATGTAATGGTTTATATGTAGTAACAGGTGGTGTTTTAAGTGATGATTTAAAAACAATTGGAAAAGAAAATGTTGCTGTTCCTAATTACTTTTACAAAGTGCTTTTATCTAAAGATGGTTCTAAAATGATTGGTTTTTTGGTTCCACATGAAGATTCAAATAAAGCTTTGTATGAGTTTGTTGTATCTGTAGATGAAATAGAAAAATTAACAGGAATAGACTTTTATCCTAATTTAGAAGATAGATTCGAAAATCAATTAGAATCAAAATCAGATTATAAAGGCTGGAGCTTTTAACTACCATTCATTTACCTTATTAGCATCTAATTTAATAAAGATAAAGAGTAATATAGTAAATGACCACAAACTCGATCCACCATAAGAGAAAAAAGGTAGTGGAACTCCAATCGTAGGGAATAACTTAATAAGCATGGCAATATTTACAAAAAAATGGGTAAATAAATAGGTGGCAACGCAATACCCATAAACTCTACTGAATTTGGTTTTCTGATTTTCCGCCAAGTAAATAATTCTTAAAAATAAAGCTACAAATAGTAAGATTACGGTTAAGCTTCCTGCAAATCCCCATTCTTCACCTACAGTGGTAAAAATATAGTCGGTATGTTGTTCTGGAACGAAACCACCTTTAGTTTGTGTGCCTTCTAAATATCCTTTACCAATTAAACCTCCAGAGCCAATGGCTATCATAGATTGATTCAAGTTGTAGCCTTCTCGTTTCATGTCTACATCATCGCCAATTAACACATTAATACGGTCTTTTTGATGAGGTTCTAAAACCTTGTCATACACATAACTAACAGAAAATGAAAATCCTGCCATAACTAAGTATAATAATCCGTATACAATGGGGTTTCTGGAAATTTTTCTATTGAAAATATAATGTATTATCATTAAAACGAATAGTATACCTATTAAATAAATAGGTTGTATAACTAATGATAAAAAGAATAAAGCAACAGCAATAATTCCAGAGAAAAAATACCAACTTGGCAGACCTTCTCTGTTTAGAACAAAAATTAGTGAAAGAAAAATCATTGCACTACCTGCATCGGGTTGCATTAATATTAATAGTATTGGAATTCCTATTATTGATAATCCTATAATCTGGTGTTTTGTAAATTTTAAATTTATCTGCGAATAACTTAAATATTTTGCCAACAATAATGCGGTTGCTGTTTTTACAAATTCAGAAGGTTGAAACCCAAATCCACCAAATTGATACCAGTTGGTTTGTCCTTTTTTGGTAACTCCAAATACAAATAATCCAAGTAATAATAATATGCCTATGCCATAAAAAACAAAGGATAGGCGTTCAAATATTTTAGCATCTGAAAATAATATTATTAAAATTAGAGGAATGGTTAAACCAATGAAAAGCATTTGTCTGCCATAAATTTGAGTAATATCAAATATGGAAGTTTCTTCTAATGGTAAAGAAGCAGAATATATAGTCATCCAGCCCATTATTACTAAAGTAAAGTAAAGTAATATGCTGATATAGTCGATTCTATTTCCTACGCTTTGATTTTTCATTTAGTTTTCTTCCTCTTCTTTTTTAGCGTCACTAATTTCTACGTTTACTTTATTTAAAGAATCTTGAACCCTTGTCGGATCTACTTTTCTTTGAAAGATGATGTTTTCAATTCTTTTATATTCTTCTAATAAACTTCCATTAAGCATAGTGGTTTCTAAATCTTTTCTGGTAATTTTTCCAGTTACATATTTTTCTGCCATTAAAGTAGCTATAGGTCCTGCCCATCTGTTTCCCCAATATCCATTTTCAACTACCACTGCAATAGCAATTGTAGGATTTTCTTTAGGAGCAAAAGCTACAAATATTGAGTGGTCTTTTAATTGATATGTTTTTCCACCAACTCTAATTTTGTTTTCTGCTGTTCCAGTTTTACCGCAAATTTCTAATCCTTCTACTTTTAAATTCCAAGCGGTACCTACTTTGTACACATCAGATAATCCTTGTATCATTGGATCAAAATATTGTTCATCTATTGTAGAATAATGCTTTGTGGTAAATTTTTTATCTAAAACCTGCCCTTTTATTTTCTTAACAATATGAGGTGTATAGTAATATCCTTTATTTGCTACAACCGCCATCATGTTGGCTAACTGAATAGTTGAAGTAGAAACTTCTCCTTGCCCTATTGAGTTAGAAATGATATAGGAACTTCTGATTTTAGCTCCATTATACATTTTTTTATACATTTTAGAATCGGGCACTAATCCTTTTGAACCAATTGGCATATCGGTTCCTAAAAATTGCCCTAGCCCAAAACTTCTTACATGGTTGGCCCAATTGTCTACACTGTAATAGGAATCATTATATTTTTCAATGGTTCTCTTGTACGTGTTTCCAAAGTAACTATTACACGATTTATAAACGCCATTGTTTAATTGCAATGTATGTAAACCACAGTGGCATTTCATAAAACGACCAAAATTAGCACCATGATTACAATAAAAGGTAGTTTGTTCATCAATTACTTCTTCTTGTAAACCAATTAATCCTGTGATGATTTTAAAAGGCGAACCTGGCGGATAAGTTGCTTGAAGACCTCTATCATATAAAGGTTTTGCAATGGAATCGTTATATAGTTCTGTGTAATTTTTAGAACGTTGACGGCCTACTAACATGGCCGGGTCAAAAGTTGGTGCCGAAACTAATGCTAAAATTTCACCTGTTTTTGGTTCAATTGCAACAATTCCGCCTCTTTTGTTAATCATTAATTCGGTTCCATATTTTTGGAGTTCGTGATCAATGGTAAGTGTTAAGTCTTTTCCTTGTTGTGCAATGGTATCAAATTGACCATTTTTGTAAGGACCAATAATCTTATTGTGTTTGTCACGAAGTAAATATTTAACGCCTTTTATCCCTCTCAATATATCTTCGTATTGTTGTTCTACGCCTTGTTTTCCAATTAAATCGCCACTGTTGTAGTATTTATTCTTGTTAAGAATAGCTTCGTTAACCTGAGTAATAAATCCGAAAATATTAGCACCTTCTTTAACTTGATAATCTCGTAAAGCTCGCTTTTGAGTATAAAATCCCTCAAACTTTCTTTCTTTTTCTTGAAAAGCTGCGTATTCTGCTTTGTTTAATTGAGCTAAAAATACAGAAGGTAACATTGGACTATACACCTTTGCTTTTTCAATTTTTTTTATAAAATAATCTTTTGTAATGCGAAGTAAACTACAAAATTCTGTGGTGTCAATGTTTTTAATTTCTCTAGGAACAACCATTATGTCATACGATGGTTGGTTAGCTACTAATAGCTTTCCGTTTCGGTCGTAGATATAGCCTCTTTCAGGAAAATCGAACACTTTTTTAATTGCGTTATTTTCTGATTTAAGTTTTAAAGTTTCATCAATTACCTGAAGATAGAATATTCGAGTAATTAAAATAATTGAAGTAATAATGATTACGGCAGGTAATATAGCTTTTCTCATCGTTTACTTGGCTTAATTAAATAGATGATTAGTAAACAAATTACAAACGTAAAAAGAGTGCTAAAAAGAGTTCGAGATAAAATGGTAATAATTAAATCAAATCTAAAATATTCAAAAAAGAATAAAATAAAATGATGAATAAAAATGGCTAATAATAACAATGTAATACGTTCCGGAGAAACTTTATCAGCAATTTTAACGGTTTGATATTCATAACTCAATCCAAAAGAAAATTTAAATAAAGTAGGGCGAACGTAGGCTAAAACAATTGATGACATAGTATGTATTCCACCAGAATTACAAAACATATCTAAAAGTACTCCCATAGCAAAACTAGTAATTAGCAAAACACTTTTGTTGCTGTTTACTGGATATAATAAAATAAATAAAACATAAGGATATGGATTTAGATACCCAAACAGATTAATATTGTTGAATATTAAAATCTGAAGAAGTAAAAAAACTACAAATCGAATGCTATTTGAAATGTTATTGTTCACTTATTTTTTTGGTGCTATGGTTTGTGATTCTAATAGTTGTTTCTCTTTTTTTCTTTTGTTTTCAATAACATATACATAACCAAGCGATGTCATGTCGTTAAACAAACGAATATTGATTGTATAATAATTTGTTTTCTTATCAATGAAAATTTTGTCAATTTTCCCAATTGGGATATTCTCAGGAAAGATATCAGAGTTTCCACCAGTAACAATAGAATCTCCGTGTTTTAATGAAGCTAATCTTGGCACATCGATAAGTTGTGCATACCCTACATTTTTACCATCCCAAATTAAAGATCCAAAATGATTTGAATTTTTAATTTTCGCATTAATTTTCGATTTGGTATTTAAAACACTTTGTATGGTTGCAAAATCATTTGAGGTTTTTTCAATTAACCCTACAATTCCTTTGTCGTTAACTACTCCCATATCTACTTCAATACCAACGTTTTTGCCTGAATTGATGGTGATGTAGTTTTCTCGAGAGTTAAAAGAATTTTTTATCACTTTAGCCACTACAACATTATAATTGTTAAGATCGTTTCTAAAAAGTGTTTTCGAGGTTAAAATGGTGTCTTTTTTATTAAAAAGTAATTCTTTTAATAAGGCGTTTTCAGAAGCTAAGTCTTTATTTTTTTTCTTCAGACTAAAATATTCGTTTACTTCATTTACTTTTTCGTAATAGGTCCCTGTAACTGCATTTGCCGAATTTACATATTCGCTACGGTGGTAAGAATGCGATTTTATAATCAAAGAAAATGAGATGCCCAAAAGCAGCAAAAACAGCAATCGATGGCTGTTTTTTATGATAAAATTAATTATTTGCTGCATGGATTATTTTTTATTTAATCAGAATTCCTTTGTATTTGTTGATGTTCTTTAATGTCATTCCTGTTCCTCTTACAACCGCTCTTAATGGATCTTCGGCAATGTAAACAGGTAAATCTGTTTTTAATGAAATTCGTTTATCTAAACCTCTTAGCATCGAACCTCCACCTGCTAAATATATACCCGTGTTATAAATATCGGCAGATAATTCTGGTGGTGTTTGCGATAAGGTTTCCATAACCGCATCTTCAATACGTTGAATTGATTTGTCTAATGCTTTAGCAATCTCACGATAAGAAACATCTACACGTTTTGGTTTTCCTGTAAGTAAGTCTCTTCCGTCAACAGCCATATCTTCTGGTGGGCTATCTAAATCTTCTGTAGCAGCACCAATTTGTATTTTTACTCTTTCAGCAGTTGTTTCTCCAACAAATAAATTGTGTTGTGTTCTCATATAGTACACGATGTCATTTGTAAAAACATCTCCAGCAATTTTAACTGATTTATCACAAACAATTCCGCCAAGAGCAATGACTGCAATTTCTGTTGTTCCTCCACCTATATCAACAATCATGTTTCCTTTTGGTTGCATAATATCTAAACCAATACCAATAGCCGCAGCCATAGGTTCATGAATTAAGTATACTTCTTTTCCGTTAACACGCTCAGCAGATTCTTTTACAGCACGCATTTCTACTTCTGTAATACCAGAAGGAATACAAATTACCATACGTAATGCTGGAGTGAATAATTTCTTCTTTAAAGCAGGAATGCTTTTAATAAACATTTTTATCATCTGCTCTGAAGCATCAAAGTCAGCAATAACTCCATCTTTTAAAGGACGAATGGTTTTAATGTTTTCATGAGTTTTACCCTGCATCATGTTTGCTTCTTTTCCTACAGCAATAATTTTTCCTGTAATACGGTCACGAGCAACAATAGAAGGGCTATCCACTACGACTTTGTCGTTATGAATAATTAGTGTATTTGCGGTACCAAGGTCGATTGCGATATCCTCGGTCATGAAATCAAAAAATCCCATAAGTAAGAGAAGGGTTTAGCGTTTTTTGTATAATTGTATTCAACTAGCAAAATTATGAAATTTATCTGATATAACTTCAAATAAAAACGCATTAAAAAATAATATTTTAATGCGTCTTAAATTTTGGTATTTATAAGCAAATATTAGTGCTTAAAGTGACGTATTCCAGTGAATACCATTGCCATATTATTATCATTACAATAATTGATGCTTAATTCATCTTTTATTGAGCCTCCTGGCTGAATTACAGCTGTTATTCCGGCTTTGTTTGCAATTTCTACACAATCTGGGAAAGGGAAAAACGCATCACTTGCCATAACAGCTCCTGTTAAATCAAATTCAAATGAAGTTGCTTTTTCAATCGCATGACGCAAAGCATCTACTCTTGAAGTTTGTCCAGTTCCTGAAGCACACAACTGTTTGTTTTTAGCAAATACTATCGTGTTTGATTTAGTATGTTTACAAATTTTAGAAGCAAACAATAAATCTTCAATCTCTTCTGCTGTTGGAACTGCTGTTGTAACTGTTTTTAAATGCTCTCTTGTATCGGTAACATTATCTTTATCTTGAACTAAAACACCGTTTAAACAAGTACGAACGGTTGTTTGTGGTAATTCCACTTCGTTTTGAATTAAGATAATTCTGTTTTTCTTTTCTTCTAAAATGTCAATTGCTTCTTGGTCGTATGCTGGAGCAATTACCACTTCGCAGAATAATTTGTTTATTTCGTTTGCTGTGGCTACATCAATATTTCCATTAGCAATTAAAACACCTCCAAAAGCTGAAGTTGGGTCACCTGCTAAAGCATCTAAATACGCTTCAACCATAGTATTTCTAGTTGCTATACCACAAGCATTATTGTGTTTTAAGATGGCGAAAGTTGGATTGTCGTTTTTGAATTCGTTCATTAAATTCACAGCCGCATCTACATCTAATAGATTGTTGTACGATAATTCTTTTCCGTGAGTTTTAGTAAACATTTTATCAAAATCGCCAAAGAAAAATCCTTTTTGATGTGGATTTTCACCATAACGAAGTACAGTTCCGTTTTGTTCGCTGATTTTTAGAACAGCTTCTTCGTGCGTTTGATTGAAGTAGTTAAAAATGGCCGAATCATAATGAGAAGAAACATTAAAAGCTCTTGTTGCTAATAATCTTCTGTTTTCTATAGTTGTAGCACCATTGTTTTCGTTATAGAAATTTAAAAACGGAGCGTATTCGTTTACCGAAGCAACAATTACGGTGTCTTTGAAATTTTTTCCAGCTGCTCTAATTAAAGAAATTCCACCGATGTCGATTTTCTCAATAATATCAGCTTCGCTAGCACCAGAAGCCACCGTTTTTTCAAACGGATATAAATCCACAATTACTAAATCGATTTGCGGAATGTTGAATTCTTGCATTTGTTGCACATCACCTGCATGATCTTGACGGTTTAAAATTCCTCCAAAAATTTTTGGATGCAACGTTTTTACTCTTCCACCTAAAATTTCAGGGAAAGACGTAATATCTTCTACAGCAATAACTGGAATGCCTAAATCTTTAATGAAAGTTTCAGTTCCGCCAGTAGAATAAATAGTTACATTGTTTTGATGAAGGGCTTTAACAATTGGTTCTAAACCTGTTTTGTCAAATACAGAAATTAATGCCGAAGCAATTTTTTTTGTTGTGTTCATGGTGTTGTGTTGTTGTATCTGAATCGGTATCGGATAAATGATGTTGTTTTCGTGGTGCAAAAGTAGTTATACTTCTTAAAATAGTCAAACTTTATTGGAAGGGATTTTTAAAATGTATTTTATGTTTTAAAATTATAAGTTTTACATTCGCTAGCGCGAGCGTCACGCTCGTGCCCACAATCTAATTCAAGTCAATTTCTATAACTGTTTGATCGTTATTTCCATAATTTCTGGCGCTACTGTATTTCCAATCAATTGGATCAGTAACAAATCCAGTTTCTACAGGATTGTTGTGAATATAATTTAATTTTTGTTCAAATACTTTTAAAGACCAAATTTCAATAGGTTGGTTGTTTTGTTGCCAAAATTGACTTTTTTCAATATTACTATTTTTCTTTCCAGCTTTTTCAAACATCCAAAGTAACCAATCTTTTCTGCTTTCTTGAGGATTTTCTGCAATTGCCTTTAACATTTTTCTGGATGTAAAACCTTTAAAATCTCTCATTAAGCCTGATGGGTCGCTTAAGGATGAACGAAAAATTAAATGAATGTGACTTGGCATAATACAATAACCATAAATTTCCATTCCTTTATTTTTTCTACAATAATCTAAAGATTCAATTATGGTGTCAAAATAATCAATTCTTGTAAAAACATCTATCCAATATACAGTAGCAAATGAAACGAAATAAGCTCCGTCTTTTTCGACAAATTTGTATTTTCTGCTCATAGGGTTGTTTTTAATTTCTTTGTGGGCACGAGCGTGACGCTCGCGCTAGCGTTGCAAATTTAAATAAATCCGCTCCAATTGTAACATTTTCCATCAATAGTCTACTTATATACTATAGATTAGTATTATGCTTTTATATTTACGATTACTTTCAGAAAGTTTCAGTTTTGCCATTAACGCATTGCGCAACAATAAATTGCGTACGCTTTTGTCGTTGTTAGGCGTTACCATTGGTATTTTTTCCATTATTGCGGTTTTGGCTGCGGTAGATTCTATGGACAAAAAAATCAAGGAAGATTTGAGCGATATGGACATGAATACCGTGTACTTAATGCGCTTTTCGTTTGGTCCTTCTGAAGTGCCTCGTTGGAAAAGAGAACAATTTCCTAATGTTACTTTTGAAGAATACGAATACATTAAACGTAATGTAAACGGAATTGATAAAATTTCATTCAATTTATTTACCCGAAACGAAAACATTAAATACGAATCTAAAACAGTTAATTCAATTCGTGTAAAGCCTTCAACGGAAGATTTTTTTGATATAGAACCATTAAAAATTGATAAAGGTCGATTGTTTAATGCGGCCGAATCCAATTCGGGAAGTCCGGTTATTGTAATAGGAAGCGAAGTAGCCACAGGTTTGTTTGAAGGAAATGACCCTATTGGAAAAAAAGTGCGTTTATATGGTCAAAAATTCACCGTAATTGGAGTATTAAAAAAACAAGGACAAGGCATGTTTGGTGATAGTGGTGATGTTGCTGTTTTTTTTCCGGTTAATTTTTTAAGAAGATTGTATGGCGATAACAATAAATCCTTAACACCTGCTATTTTAATTAAACCTGAAAAAGGAATTGATGTAGAAGAATTTAAAGCCGAATTAGCTCAAAAATTAAGAACACATAGAGGTGTTAAAACAGGTGAAATTAATAACTTTTTCATGAATGTGCTTTCTGGTTTTACTGATTTTATTGATAATATCATTGGTCAAATGAATATGATAGGTTGGATTATTAGTGCTTTTTCACTTTTAGTGGGTGGTTTTGGTATTGCTAATATTATGTTTGTTTCGGTAAAAGAACGTACCAACTTAATCGGAATTCAAAAAGCATTAGGTGCTAAAAATAAATTTATCTTGTTTCAGTTTTTATTTGAAGCCGTTATTTTGTCTTTAATTGGTGGAATAGTTGGAATGTTTTTAGTTTGGATTATTGCTTTAGTGCTTTCTAGCGCATTAGATTTCGAGTTTGTTTTAAGCGCTTCTAATATGTTGTTAGGTTCAGGATTAGCTGCATTAATTGGATTAATTTCAGGTATTATTCCTGCAATTACTGCTTCTAAATTAGACCCTGTTGAGGCCATCCGAAGCGGTATGTAACTTCTTGTTTTTTTATTATATTTGGTGATTAATTTCCCAAATTGAAAAAACAAATCATTAGTATTTTTTTATTGCTATTGTTAATAGCCCCTGCCGTTGTAACCTATACATGGATACAACAACGCAAACGTGCTGTAAAAAAAGAAGTAAAATGGAAAATGATTGCAGGAATTGATAAAAGTGAATTGGTGCTTTTAAAATTTTCAAAAGAAGAAATAACCACTAAGTTAAATTGGAAACACGCAAAAGAATTCGAATTTAATCACCAAATGTATGATGTTGTAGAAAAACAGGTTTCTAAAGATTCTATTCAATATTGGTGTTGGTGGGATTTTAAAGAAACAAAATTAAGTAAGCAACTAGATGATTTGTTGGCTGGTGTTTTTCAAAAAGATTCGCAATCAAAAGAAAAACAAAACAAAATTTATTCATTTTATAAGTCAATTTATTTTCAATCGGTTTTTTCTTGGGAGCCTTTTATATCTTTAACGAATAAAAAAAGAGGTAATTCACACCTTGTTTTTTATCAAATAAAGTATACTCAAACTAGTTCGCCACCTCCAAAATTTGTGTAGTTTTTTAAATACATTGCTTTGTAATTTGCTTTACAAGCATGATTTTATTTTTAAAGGTTAAGCTAATGAATTAGCTATTAACAAAATTATACAAATGAAAAAATATATTTTTTACATCACGGTAGCATTGCCAATTTTAGGATGGGCACAAACACCAAAAGATACTATAATTACCGAATTAAACGAGGTTGTAGTTTCTACAAAAGTTCCTAAAAATTATGAAAAATTACCAAATCAGGTTGAGGTAATTACAGCAAAACAAATTGATTTTCAGAATTTTCAAAGCACAGCCGAAGTGTTGTCAGACTCGGGTTCTTTGTTTGTTCAAAAATCACAACAAGGAGCTGGAAGTCCTGCGATTAGAGGATTTGAAGCAAGTAGGGTTTTATTGTTAGTTGATGGAGTTAGAATGAATAACTTGATTTTTAGAGCTGGACATTTACAAAATATTGTAACAGTTGATGAAAGTATTTTAGATAATGTTGGGATTTTTTACGGACCATCTTCTACTTTATTTGGAAGTGATGCCTTAGGCGGAACAGTAGCAATGACTACAAAAAGAGCCAAATTTTTATCTGAAGTTAAAAATAAATTTACAGGTGGAGTTGCAACACGCTATAGTTCTTCAAACGAAGAAAAATCGGTTTCTTTTAATTTAAATTTTGCCACTTCTAATTTTGCCTCATTTACATCGTTAGCTTATAATGATTTTGGCGATTTGAAAATGGGAAAAAGAAAGAATCATAATGGAGATTTTTTTGGAGAACGTCCTTTTTATGTTTCTACTATTAGTGGAGTTGATCAATTAATGGTAAATGATGATAAATACGTTCAAAAAAATTCAGGTTATAAGCAATATAATTTCATGCAGAAATTAGCCTATAAGACAAACTCTGGATTTGAACATGGATTAAATTTACAATTTTCTACCTCTTCAAATGTACCTCGTTACGATAGATTAACAGATCCATCATCCTCTACTGGTTTAAGAAATGCCGAATGGTATTATGGGCCACAACAACGTGTTTTAGCAATTTATTCCTTAACTAAAAATAATGCTTTTTTAGGTAGTAACATGAAAGCAAATTTTGCTTATCAAAATGCACAAGAAAGTCGTCATAATAGAAGATTTGGGAATTATAATTTGCAACATAGAGAAGAAAATGTAAACATGTATTCGGCTTCTTTAGATTTAACAAAAAAGTTCAGTAAAAGCGAATTGTTTTATGGTTTTGAATCGTATTTTGAAACTTTGAAATCTTCAGCTTACGCGAAAAATGTGAATACTGGAGTTCAGACAAATTTAGATACCAGATATCCAAATGGCGATAATAATATGATGCGTAACGATTTTTATGTTTCATACAATCATACTATTTCTAAAAATACTTTTTGGAATGCAGGAGGTAGAGTAGGATATACTACTCTAAAAAGTACAATTGCTGATGATACTTTTTTTCCATTGCCATTTAATAGTATTTCGCAAGGAAATTTAACGTATAGTGGTGCTTTAGGAATTGTTCATAACGCATCTAATAATGTAATGTTAAAAGCAAACTTATCTAGTGGTTTTAGAGCGCCAAATATTGATGATTTAGCAAAAGTATTTGAGTCGGTTCCAGGAACTTTAATTGTACCAAATGAAGATTTAAAGCCTGAAAAAACCGTTACTGCAGATTTAGGATTTGTAATAAAATCAGATTCTAAAAGATTCAAATTAGAGAATACTTATTTTTATACAAGATTGTATGATGCAATTGTTACCGCTCCATCTACATATAATGGTTTAAATACTATTATTTATGATGGTTCTCCAAGTGCTGTTTTTGCTAATCAGAATAAAGGAAAAGCATTTATTACAGGATTATCTACAAATGTTACCATTGCTGTTTTAGATAATCTTCATTTTAATGCGGGTTTTAATTACACCTTAGGAAGGGTTGTTGAAAATGGAAACCAAAGTCCATTAGATCATATTTCTCCATATTTTGGTAAAATCGGATTTTTATACAATCAAAAATCAGTTAATCTTGAAGCCTATATGTTGTATAACGGTAAAAAAGCACTAAGTGATTATTCTTCTAGTGGTGAAGATAACTTAGCGTATGCGCCAGCAACAGGAATGCCAGCTTGGGAAACCTATAATTTTAAAGCAGGATTTACTTTAATTGAAGGCGGAACTTTGTTTGCCGGTGTTGAAAACATATTAGATATGCAATACCGTACTTTTTCTTCGGGGATTAATGCTCCTGGGCGTAATATTTATGCCGGATTGAAATATACTTTTTAATAAAAATTAGGTTGAAAGAAAAAAAATCCCGTTAGAATTTCTAACGGGATTTTTATTTATCTAACTTCTTGATTTTGTATCAAATCTAAATACAAGTTAATTTTATCTTTTAACTCTTTTCTAGGGGTAATAAAATCTAAGAATCCGTGTTCTAATAAAAATTCAGATGTTTGAAACCCTTCAGGCAAATCTTTACCAGTTGTGTCTCTAACAATTCTTGGACCAGCAAAGCCAATTAAAGCACCTGGTTCTCCAATGTTTATATCGCCAAGCATTGCGTAAGAAGCTGTAGTTCCTCCCGTTGTAGGGTCGGTACATAATGAAATGTAAGGAATTTGTTCTTCTGCTAATTGCGCTAATTTTGCTGAAGTTTTTGCTAACTGCATTAATGAGTAAGCAGCTTCCATCATACGAGCTCCTCCTGATTTTGAAATTAACAGAAAAGGAATTTTGTGTTTTATTGAATAATCAATTGCTCTCGAAATTTTTTCTCCAACAACTGCTCCCATAGAACCACCAATGAATGCAAAATCCATACAAGAAACAACTAAGTCTTTTCCTTTAGATTTTCCAACACCAGTTCTAATAGCATCTTTTAATTTCGTTTTGTCCATTACATCTTTTAAACGATCACTATATTTTTTAGTGTCTTCAAATTTTAAAGGATCTTTCGAAGTTAATTTTGCATCAAGCTCTGTAAATTCGTTATTATCAAATAATATTTCAAAATATTCTTTACTACCAATTCGTACATGATAATCGTCTTCTGGACTTACCCATAAGTTTCTTGCCAATTCATCTTGGTCGATGATTTTTCCAGTTGGTGATTTATACCATAACCCTTTTGGAACATCTTTTTTGTCCTCTGTTGCGGTTGTGATTCCTTTTTCTTTTCTTTTAAACCAAGCCATAATTTTGTTTCTTGTTTATTGTTAATGGTTTATAGTTTGTTGATAACAATAAACAACAAACTACAAACAACAAACTTATAAAGTGTTTACGTTATTTAAATCGGCAAAAGCTTGTTCTAATCTTGTGTTAAAAGTAACTTCTCCTTCGCGAATCCATTTTCTAGGATCGTAATGTTTTTTGTTTGGGCTATCAGCTCCGTCAGGACTACCAATTTGTGTTCTTAAGTAATCTACTTTGTTAACCATATAATCACGAATTCCTTCTGTGAAAGCAAATTGTAAGTCAGTGTCAATATTCATTTTAATAACTCCGTATCCAATAGCTTCTCTAATTTCTTCTAAAGTAGAACCAGAACCTCCGTGGAAAACAAAATCAACTGGATTATTACCTGTATTAAATTTGTTTTGAACGTATTCTTGAGAGTTTTTTAAGATTTTTGGAGTTAATTTTACATTTCCTGGTTTGTAAACACCATGAACATTTCCAAAAGAAGCTGCAATTGTAAATCTTGGGCTTACTTTCATTAATTCTTCATATGCGTAAGCAACTTCGTCTGGTTGAGTATATAATTTTGAACTGTCTACATCTGAGTTGTCTACTCCGTCTTCTTCACCACCTGTAATTCCTAATTCGATTTCTAAAGTCATTCCCATTTTACTCATTCTTTCTAAATATTTTTTAGAAATTTCTAAGTTTTCTTCAATAGGTTCTTCAGATAAATCAATCATATGAGAACTAAATAATGGTTTTCCAGTTTCTGCAAAATGTTTTTCAGAAGCATCTAATAAACCATCAATCCATGGTAACAGTTTTTTTGCACAATGGTCTGTGTGTAAAATTACGGTTGCTCCATAAGCTTCAGCTAATGTGTGAATATGTTTTGCACCTGCTACTGCTCCTAAAATTGCTGATTTTTCATTTTCATTAGATAGCCCTTTTCCTGCATTAAACTGTGCTCCTCCATTAGAAAATTGAATAATTACAGGCGCATTTAATTTAGCTGCTGTTTCAATTACACCATTAATTGTGCTTGATCCTACAACATTTACTGCAGGTAAAGCAAATCCTTTTTCTTTAGCGTAATTAAATATCTCTTGTACTTGATCTCCGGTAGCAACACCTGGTTTAATATTGTGACTCATAGTTGATTGTTTTTTAATATAGTTTTTGCAAAAATAATAATTTAAAAAATTAGAATGGATAATTAATGCCAAAATTTAGCACTGTTTTGCTAAAGTTGACTCCTTTTAGCCATCTGTCGCCCACTTCTCTTCCCGGATCATAGGTTTTATAGCCTAAATCGAATCGGAATACAAAAAAGCTAAAATCATATCGTAAACCAATTCCAGAACCTAGGGCTAAGTCTTCAAACGATCTAAAACCATTAAAGGTGTAATCTTCATCTGTAATATTGTCAAATATATTCCAAATATTTCCTATATCTGCAAAAAATGCACTGTGAAAATTTCCTCCTACTCTAAAACGGTATTCTAAACTATATGCTAGTTTTAAATTTGCTTCATTGAAGTCGTTAATTCCGCCACTTCTTCCTGGTCCTAAGCTATAAGCTTGCCAGCCTCTATTGTCATTAGAACCTCCAGAAAAATAACTTCTTGAAAAAGGAATTGATTGTCCGTTACCGTAAGGAACTGCTAATCCTGCAAAAGCGCGCATAGCAAGGGTGTTTTTCTTTCCAAAATCCCAGTGTTTTATAAAATCTATTTCTCCTTTTATGTATTGCGAATATTCTATTCCAAATAAAGTTTTATTTCCGTTTTCATTTAACGGTTCGTTCTTTGTGTTGGCTAATAAAGATAATACATTACCCGAGGATTCTACTTTAGCTTTTATCGAATAAAAATTATTATCGAATAAATTAGCTTTCGTATTTCTAAAAAATGTAATAGCAGATGAAAGAATTAAATTGTTTTCAATTAAACGTTCTCTCCTTTCTCCAATACTTCTTATAATCTTATACTCTTGATCTGAAGGTAATAATGATGTGCCACCACTTTGAACTTCTTCAATAAAATTCACAGCGCCTTGCGTGGTTAAATTTCCGTTTTCTAAATTAGTAGGGTCAACATTATATGTTTGAGCTAAATCATTTAAAGTATTGTACGAAGAAGTATATACATTGAAATAATTTTCTGGATTCAAGTTTTTAATAAATTGAATATTTAATAAATCAAATCTAATCGTATGTTTTTGCTTTGGAGTCCAATTGTAATTAAAAACTCCGGTTAAATTTTCTTTGTCTAATCCAATATTTCGTTGGCTTGTTAAACCCACATTTACATTAGTCGAAGGAAGCATTTCTTTTTTTATAATATTGCGAGTATTTACTGGAAATACAATTCTAGGAAAGCTTAGTTTTCCTTCAATACCATATTCTGAAATGTTAAAAAAGACATCATTAGGATTTGCTAAATCTTTTGAAGAACCAATATTTCCTTTTGCAGATAATTCAAATGTTTCTGCTCTTTTAAATAAGTTTCTCCAAGTAAAGGCCATTCTGGCGCTTATTCCAAACTCTTGAATATCTGAAGTAGTTACATCGAGTGATGGCTGCCAAATATACTTTGGCTTACTCATTAAATAAATGTTTGCAATAAGTGATGTTTTGGTACTGTCGTTTGGGTCTTCTATGTATTCAATGTTTGGATACGTAAATACTTTTAAATTGCTTAATGATTTGGTAGTTAGCGTTCTGTCGATATCACTAAATAGTTTGCCTTTTTCAATAAAAATAGCATTTGTAATAGCTTTTGGTTTGTATTTTAATTTACCGGCACTGTAAATTGTAAAGTTATTATAGGTTATACTATCATTAAACTGATTACTTTCTTTTCTTGATGTGTTATTGGTAAAAATATTAACATGGCTAATTTTATAAACCGAAAAAGGACGTTTTGTTAAGAGGTCGCCATCTTTTACATATCGATCTTCAATCTTTAAATCGATATTCATTTTTTGAGTAGAATCATCAAATATTGCATTGTATTTAATGTTGCTTTCTTGGAAATGATATACGCCATTATTTCTTAAATATTGAGTAATTCTCTTTCTTTCACTATCAAAATTTATAAAATTGTACTGATCTCCTTTTTTTATAAAAGTCTTTTTTTCTTGAAGTGTATATAAACTGTCTATAACAGGAGTTTCGATATATTTAAATATAGAATCAATAAAATAAGGTTTTCCTGTAGTTACTTTGTATACTACTTTTCCTCTTTTATTTCCAACAGAATCTATTGTCATAGTTACATTATTTCTTATGTAACCATTGTTGTAATAATAACCGCTAAGACGATCTTTAGATTTTAGTGCTTTTTTCTCATCTATTATTACAGGCGCTTCTCCTGTTTCCTTCATAAATTTAGGTAATCCACTAACAAAAAAAGATTCGCCTAATCGTTTTACTTGTTTAGCAGATAAAAACTTATTTAATCTTTTTATTCTGTTAGGTTTTTTGGTTAACCAAGCTTGATAGGTGGAATCTGGATTTGGTTTTGCACTGTTGTATAATAATAAACCAAAAGGATAATTTAAGAATTTAGTATTGGGTTGTTGTACTACTAAATTATTAACACGATCTTCTTTTATAAGTTCTTCATTAACAAAAACTTCATTTTTGGTCAATAATTTTTCGCTTTCGGGTACTCGTTTAACTAACGAACACGAATAAATTATTGTACCGATTACAAATAATAATGTTATTTTTGATAAATTATTTCTCAAAGCACTTTTTAAAAGTTAGTCAAAAATACAATTTTTATGGTTAGTAAAAACCAAATTAAACTAATTACAAGTTTACAGCAAAAAAAATATAGAAAACAAGAACAACTTTTCTTTGCCGAAGGCGTAAAGGTAGTTCAAGAATTGTTAAATTCTAACTTTGAATTGCAAGATTTGTTTACTACAAAGGAAGATTTTCCATCTGTTTCTAAAAACAAAGTTCATGCCGTTTCTGATTTAGAATTAAAAAAGATTAGTGCATTAACAACACCAAATACTTGTTTGGCAGTATTTAAAATGCCAAAAGCTAAAAATTTTGTTGAAAGCGGTTTAATTTTGGCTTTAGACGATGTTCGCGATCCAGGAAATTTAGGAACAATTATCCGTTTGTGCGATTGGTTTGGTATTGAAACATTGTTTTGTTCAGAAGAATCTGTAGATATATATAATCCAAAAGTAGTTCAGGCTACAATGGGTTCTATCAGTAGAGTGAATGTAGTTTATGGAAGTTTAGAAGCGTTTTTAACGAAAACTAAGTTGACAGTTTTTGGAACTTTTATGGATGGTTCAAACATTTATCAAGAAGCACTACCAAAAGAAGGAGTTATAGTAATGGGTAATGAAGCCAATGGAATTTCGCCTTCAGTTGAAAAGTTAGTTTCGGAGCGAATTGCAATTCCACGTTTTGGAAATATACAACTTACTGAAAGTTTAAATGTAGCAACAGCAACTGCAATAATTTTGAGCGAATTTAAAAGAAACTAATTTTTTAATGAAATGAAAAATTAATAAAAAATCCTCTAGTTTTCATTTCTTGAACATTTCCTGTCCACGGACTATTTGGATCATTATCTCTAATTAATTCATCATTCATACTGAATACACCTCTTATGGAAGGAGAAAATATAAAATATTCAAGATATAAATCAATTCCAAATCCTACTTCGTAGAAATTAGTCCATTTAGTAGTTCTAAATCGATTGTTTAAATTATCATCTGGCGAATTTGAATTACTACCTAAATTTAAAGCAGTTGAAACTCCTCCAACTAAATAAGGTCTAACATTTCCTGTTCGTAAAGCCGAATATTTTAGCAATACTGGAAAAAAAATATATGTAGATTTAACTTCTCTTAATCGATCACCCGTGTCAATTAAATTTGGATAAGTTAAATTACGTTGAGTTATGTATAATCCGGGTTCAAATCGCAAATCAAAATATTCTGCCAATCTAAGATTTCCAATTAATCCTACATTAAAACCGGTTGTTGTTCCTACTTCAATATCTTCTGTTACTGATAAATAATCAAATTTAAAATCTAAGTTGTTAAATCCTAAGTAATATCCCCAGTGCACACGCTGTTTGTTCCAATTTTCTTTGTTGATAATTGGGTCTTTACTAAACATGCCTTCTTGTGCAAAAAGGATTGGAGAAAAAAGTAATAAAAATAAAAACTGCTTCATGTTATTTTTTAGATGCATGATATATTGTTGCTACGCCAAAAGTTTGAGGTAGATGCTTTACATCTATAAACCCAGTTTTTCTTAAAATATTGTTTAAAACTTCTCCAAATGGAAATTCGTTTGCAGAATTTGATAAGTAAGTATAGGCTGTTTTGTCTTTAGAAAATAATTTACCGATTAATGGAAGAATTACTTTTGAATGAAAGGCATAACCTTGTTTAAACGGAAATTTAGTAGGAACCGAAGTTTCCAAAATAATAAATTGTCCGCCAGGTTTAAGTGTTCTTAAAATTTCAGACAATCCTTTTTCAAGATTTTCAAAATTACGAACTCCATAAGCCACAGTAATTACATCAAAATAATTATCAGCATAAGGAATATTTTCGCCATCGCCTAAAACCATTTGAATTTTCGAATCTAAATGCTGAGCTTGAATTTTTTTCTTTCCAATATCTAACATGCCTTGCGAAATATCTAATCCAATAATTTCTTCAGCAGTTGTACTAGCAAATAAAATAGCCAAATCACCGGTGCCAGTTGCAATATCTAAAATTGATTTTGGTTGACTTGCAGTAACCATCTTCAAGATTTTTTGCTTCCATTTTGCGTCGGTGCCAAAAGAAATTACTTTATTAAGGCCATCATAGTTGCCAGAAATGTTATCAAACATTTGAGCAACTTGTTCTTTTTTGCCTAATTCAGAATCTTTGTATGGCGTTATATTTTTTGACATTATATTAATTTTGGACAACAAAAGTACTGATAAAAAATCAAATACAAGGGCAAAATACAATTTCAAGTTCAAAAATCAAATAGAAGAAATGTTTTTAGGAACACAGATTTAAGAAATTTAAAAAATCTGTGAGAATCCGATAAATCTGTGTCCTCTGCGTTCTGAAAAACTTGAAATTATTTTTTAACGTATGTCAAAAAAGTAAAATCGTAATCGTGTTTTTCGTCTTTAGAATGGAATTCCTCAAAGACCAATTCCCATTTATCAGTATCAATTTCAGGGAAAAAAGTATCGGCTTCAATGCTAGTGTGCACACGCGTCAAATCGATTTTATCTGCTATTTCGATAGATTGATTATAGATTTCGCCTCCACCAATGATGAAAACTTCTTCCTCTTTTGGACACAAAGTAATCGCTTTTTGTAAGCTACTCGCTACGAAACAACCTTCTGGAACTTCATAGTTTTTTTGTCTTGTGATGATAATGTGTGTACGATTAGGTAATGGTTTCGGAAAACTTTCAAAGGTTTTTCTTCCCATCACAATATAATGACCAGAAGTCAAACTTTTAAAACGCTTGAAATCATCTGGCAAATGCCAAACCAATTGATTGTCTTTTCCTAAGGCATTGTTTTCAGATGCAGCTGCTATTATGGTAAGCATGTTATAATTTAAAGTTAATTGGTATTGCGTACTTTACTTTCACAGGTTTTCCTTTTTGCATTCCTGGTTTCATTTTTGGTAAACG
The DNA here is from genome assembly GCF_009495795.1 of Flavobacterium sp. LMO6. Classification (NCBI taxonomy): domain Bacteria; kingdom Pseudomonadati; phylum Bacteroidota; class Flavobacteriia; order Flavobacteriales; family Flavobacteriaceae; genus Flavobacterium; species Flavobacterium sp. LMO6. Next base: position 160,464 of record NZ_WIBH01000004.1, read on the forward strand.
GCTAATAATTCTAAAAGCTTCTTCCTCTAAAAGCGGATGTGGTCCTCTTGTTGTAATTTTTTCTACTTTACCTTCTTTGTTAATGATAAATTGTACCAATACTCTACCTTGAATGTTATTGTTTAATGCGTATCTAGGATATCTAAAGTGTTTTACGATATGTTCGCTAATTTTAGTATTAAAACAACTTAATTGTTCTGATCTTTCCGACTTTTCACATTCTGGGAAAAGAGGAATTTGTTCAATGACTGCAAATGGGATGTTTTCAGTGTTTTTGTTTACAGAATCATTTGAGGTTACAATTATTTCTTTAATGTTTTCGGTTTCATTTTGAGAAAAAGCAGTAACAAAAAGTAATATAAAGCAAAATATAAATAATTTTTTCATAACTTAAATTTAAACTGCCACAACACCTTTAATATGCGGATGTGGGTCATAACCTTCTAATGTAAAATCCTCAAACTTAAAATCGAAAATGTTTTTAATTTCTGGGTTCAATTTCATCGTTGGTAAAGGGCGACAATCTCTAGAAAGTTGCAATTCTACTTGCTCCATGTGATTGTTGTAAATATGCGCATCACCAAAAGTGTGAATAAAATCGCCTACTTGTAAATCGCAAACTTGCGCAATCATCATGGTAAACAATGCATAAGAAGCAATATTAAACGGAACGCCTAAGAAAACATCAGCACTACGTTGGTACAACTGGCAACTTAATTTTGCATCCGCCACATAAAACTGAAAAAAGGCATGACATGGAGGCAAAGCGGCTTTTCCATTAGCAACATTTTCAGCAAACGAAACCGAAGTATCTGGCAAAACGCTAGGATTCCAAGCGGAAACTAACATTCTTCTGCTGTTTGGATTGTTTTTTAGCGTTTCGATTAATTCGGTAATTTGGTCAATTTCTTCGCTGTTCCAATTGCGCCATTGGTGCCCGTAAACCGGACCTAAATCGCCATTTTCATCTGCCCATTCGTCCCAAATTTTCACACCGTTTTCTTGTAAATATTTGATATTGGTGTCGCCATTTAAAAACCACAACAATTCGTAAATAATCGATTTTAAGTGTAATTTTTTAGTGGTTACCATCGGGAAACCCTCGCTTAAATCAAAACGCATTTGGTAACCAAAAACACTTAAAGTTCCTGTTCCTGTACGGTCGCCTTTTTGGTTGCCGTTTTCTAATACGTGTTTTACTAAATCGTGATATTGTTTCATGCTTTTTAGGTTTATTCCTTTATTTTGTATCTGTTAAATGCATTAACAGTGCTTTTTTCATTTCCGTATGTTAATATTGGAGCTGCTGTTCCGGCACTTGTGATAATTATAATTTTATCTGAAATAAATAACAAAACTATAGCTATTACAAAAGATACTCCAGCAACAATGTAAATAGGCAAATTATTAACCGAAGCGTAAATTTTATTAATATGAATTTTTGTTTTTAAATGACAAAATTTACATGTAACATTGGCAAATTCTCCTTTTTTCATTTGATATTCACCTCTGTCATTTTCAGAAATTTGTATTCTATTTTCATTTCTGCAATTTGGACATTTAAAATGATGTTTCATTTTATGTTAGTTCAAACCTGTCAGGTTTTTAATTTAATGATTAAAAGCTTCTACTTCTTTTGGATTGTGTTTGTGTTTGAATAAAATTGCAAATGCAATTGCTATTACTAATGCATAAGCTGCAAACGTTAACCAGATGTTGTGCCAATCTTTTTCTCCAGTTTTAATATCTGTAAAATATAAACTGATAATTTGTCCACTTACAACACTTCCTAAAACCGCACCGAAACCATTAGTCATCATCATGAATAAACCTTGCGCCGAAGAACGAATTTTAGAATCGGTTGAGGTTTCTACGAATAATGAACCTGAGATATTGAAGAAATCAAAAGCCATTCCGTAAACCACACATGATAAAATAATCATCCATAATCCGTCGCCAGGATTTCCGTAAGCAAATAATCCGAAACGTAAAACCCATGCAATCATACTAAACAACATTACTTGTTTGATTCCGAAACGTCTTAAGAAAAACGGAATCGCTAAGATGAATAAGGTTTCTGAAATTTGAGAAATCGACATAATTAAAGTCGAATATTTTACTACTAATGAATCAGCGTAAGTTGGATCGTGTTTAAAATCATCTAAAAATACATCTCCGTAAGCGTTGGTTAATTGTAAAGCAGCTCCAAGAAACATACTAAATACAAAGAATAAGGCTAATTTATAATCGGCAAATAATTTAAACGAACTTAATCCCATAAGTTCCATAAATGATTTATTTTCTGTAGTATTTCCTTCTGGTTCACATTTTGGTAATGTAAAGGAATATAATCCTAAGAAAATAGCAGCAATAGCCGCAATATAAAATTGATTTTCAGAGGCTTTATTTCCGGTTAAGTTGGTAATCCACATCGCTACAATAAAACCAATAGTTCCCCAAACGCGAATAGGTGGAAAATCTTTTACCACATCTAAACCGCCTTTTTTCAAAGCGTTGTAAGCAACTGAATTAGAAAGAGCAATGGTTGGCATATAAAAAATCATCGCTACTAAAATCACCCAAAAGAAATCAGATGGATTGCTAACTTGTGGAACATATAAAAGTGTTAAACCTCCTAAAATATGAAGAGCTCCGTATAGTTTTTCAGCGTTTATCCATCGGTCGGCAATAATTCCGCAAAGGGTTGGCATAAAAATCGAAGCAATTCCCATAGTTGAAAAAATAGCTCCGAATTGTGCTCCATCCCAATTTTTAGTTCCAAACCAATAATTTGCTACTGTGATAAGCCAAGCTCCCCAAACGAAGAACTGGAAAAAGTTCATTATCGTTAATCTGAATTTTACATTCATACTGTTATAGTTAAAGTATTAAGATTCCTTTTTTGAGATTTCATCTCTAATTTTTGCTGCTTTTTCATAGTCTTCGTTTTGTACGGCTTCTTCTAACTTGTCGTACAATTCTTTAAGTGAAAAACCAGAGTAGCTATTAGCTGGAATTACAACATCATCTTCTGTTCCAAAAGTTTCTGGAGTAGAAAGAATGTCATCGTTTTCCTGATTTTCGTTTCCGTCTTCAGAAGGATTAATGTTAAGGTAAATTCCTGCTTTGTCTAAAATGTTTTTGTAGGTAAAAATAGGGGCATTAAATCGAAGCGCTAATGCAATGGCATCAGAAGTTCTGGCGTCGATTATTTCTTCAATTTTATCTCTCTCGCAAATAATACTAGAATAGAAAACACCATCCACTAGCTTGTGAATAATAACTTGTTTTACTACTATGTCAAAACGATCGGCAAAACTTTTAAATAAGTCGTGAGTTAATGGTCTTGGAGGTTTAATTTCTTTTTCTAAAGCAATAGCAATTGATTGTGCTTCAAAAGCGCCAATAACAATTGGAAGTTTTCGATCGCCATCTACTTCATTTAATATCAAGGCATAGGCTCCGTTTTGCGTTTGGCTGTAGGAAATACCTTTTATTGTTAATTTTACTAAACTCATTTCAAATTGTTAATTATCATTTCTTTGATGCCTGATTTGGATTTTTAAACATCATCACAAAGTCAGAAAATGGCTAACAGAAAAACGGTTAGCCATTACTTCGTCAATTCGTTACCACTCGGGTCGCTCCAAAAATAAAAAAAAGAGCTATCTAAACAAAGATAACTCTAATTTTAATTTAATATATTTTTTAAACAACTATTTTATTACGAGTTGCTTGCTTTAAATGCTTTTAATTTTTCAATTAATTGAGGTACTACAGTGAAAGCATCACCTACAACTCCATAATCTGCTACTTTAAAGAAAGGTGCTTCAGGATCCGTATTGATAACTACTTTTACTTTTGAAGAGTTGATTCCAGCAATATGTTGGATAGCTCCAGAAATACCAACGGCAATATATAAGTTAGAAGCTACTGGTTTTCCAGTTTGTCCTACGTGCTCACTGTGAGGTCTCCATCCAATATCTGAAACTGGTTTAGAACATGCAGTTGCAGCACCTAATACAGAAGCTAATTCTTCAATCATTCCCCAGTTTTCTGGACCTTTCATCCCACGTCCTGCAGAAACTACAATTTCAGCATCAGCAATCGTTACTTTTCCTGAAACTTTTTCTACGTTTTCTACTTTAATTCCGAAATCTGCATCGTTTAATGATGGAGCAAAAGCTTCTTCTGTCATTGAAACAGCATCTTCTACTAATCCGAAAGAGTTTTTAGCAATTCCTAATACTTTTAATGGAGTAGAAACTTCAGTTATATTAAAAGCTTTGTTTGAAAAAGCAGTTCTTTTTACTTGAAATGGAGAAGTGCTTTCTGGTAATGCTACAACATTAGAAACATAACCAGCTTCAAGAGCAACCGCAACAAGAGGTGATAAATATAAACTATCTGTAGTTGATGAAACTAATACGATTTGAGCTCCTTCTTTTTTAGCCGCTTGAGAAATTACGTCAGCATATGCTTTTGCACTAAAGTTTGCTAATTTATCGTTAGTTATGTTTAATACTTTGTCTACTCCGTAAGCAGCTAAAGCAGTATTGTCTGAATTATTAATTGTTACAGCCGTAACTGTTGTTCCCATTGAAGCAGCTACTTTTTTAGCATATGAGGCTAATTCTAAAGCTACTTTCTTTATTTTTCCTTCTGCTGATTCAGCATATATTAATATCGACATGTTTTTATAAGTTTAAAAGTTTAATAAAGTTTATAAGTTTAAAAGTTTGAGTTCTGTTTTAACTGAAAACTGAGACTGAACACTGAAAACTAAATAACCTTTGCTTCGTTGTGTAACAAACTGATTAATTCATCTAGATTATCAGCGCTTACTAATTTAACTGCTGATTTAGCAGCTGGTTTTTCAAATTTAACGGCTTTAGTTGCTGATGCGTCTCCTGTTGGTTCTACTAAAGTTAAGGCTTTAGTTCTTGCCATCATGATACCTCTCATGTTAGGAATACGTAAATCTTTTTCTTCAACTAAACCTTTTTGACCACCAATGATTAATGGTAAGCTTGCAGAAACTGTTTCTTTACCACCGTCAATTTCTCTAGTTACTTTTGCTTCGTTTCCGTTTACATCGATTCCTACACAAGCATTTACGAAATTGTAACCTAATAATCCGGCCACCATTCCTGGAACCATTCCGCCATTATAATCTAACGATTCTTTTCCAGCAATTACTAAATCATAACCTCCGTTTTTAACTACTTCAGCTAATTGTTTAGCAACAAACATTCCGTCAGTTGGATTGGCATTAATACGAATAGCTTCATCTGCTCCAATAGCAAGTGCTTTTCTTAATGTTGCTTCTGCATCTGCACCACCAACATTTACTACAGTAACATTAGCGCCTTGTTGTTCTTTAAACCAAATAGCTCTAGTTAAACCAAATTCGTCATTAGGATTAATAACAAATTGAACGCCATTAGTATCAAACTCGCTGTCGCCATTGATGAAATTAATCTTTGAAGTAGTATCAGGTACGTGACTGATGCAAACTAATATTTTCATTTTTATGTATTTTGTTAGTGAATATTTTCAGACCAAAAATACAAAATAATTTCTAAATAAAAACTATGCATGCATAATAAATATGTTTTTATTGTTTAAATAGGTTTTTTTTTATGAATACTTTAATAAAGATGTCTTTTTTAATCGTTTGATTGAATATTATTCGTTCTAAAACGTTTTAGTAGAATTTGAAGCCATTTTTTTTTTAATCGATATAGAATAATTTTATTTTTCTTACTTTTGTCAATTAAAATTCAAAGAAATTAATTTCATGAGAACGATACAATTTAGAGAAGCTATTTGTGAAGCGATGAGCGAAGAAATGCGTCGCGATGAATCAATATATTTAATGGGCGAAGAAGTAGCAGAATATAATGGAGCTTATAAGGCTTCAAAAGGGATGCTAGATGAGTTTGGTCCAAAACGTGTAATTGATACTCCAATTGCGGAGTTAGGATTTGCCGGAATTGCTGTAGGTTCAGCTATGAATGGAAATCGTCCTATTGTAGAATTCATGACATTCAACTTCTCATTAGTAGGAATTGACCAAATTATCAATAACGCAGCAAAAATGCGTCAAATGTCTGCTGGACAATTTCCAATGCCAATGGTATTTAGAGGTCCAACAGCTTCTGCAGGGCAATTAGGAGCAACTCACTCTCAAGCTTTTGAAAACTGGTTTGCTAATACTCCAGGTTTAAAAGTAGTAGTTCCTTCAACTGTATATGATGCTAAAGGTTTATTAAAATCAGCTATTCGTGATAATGATCCAGTTATTTTCATGGAATCAGAACAAATGTATGGAGACAAAGGTGAAGTGCCAGAAGGTGAATATACTATTCCATTAGGAGTTGCAGATATTAAAAGAGAAGGAACTGATGTAACTATTGTTTCTTTTGGTAAAATTATTAAAGAAGCTATTTTAGCAGCAGATGAATTAGCAAAAGAAAATATTTCATGTGAAATTATCGACTTAAGAACTGTGCGTCCTATGGATTATGATGCAATTTTAAATTCGGTTAAAAAAACAAACAGATTAGTAGTGTTAGAAGAAGCTTGGCCATTTGCTTCAGTAGCTTCTGAGATTACTTATATGGTACAAGAAAAGGCATTTGATTATTTAGATGCTCCTGTTCAAAGAATTACAACAGCAGATACACCTGCTCCATATTCGCCAACTTTATTGAAAGAATGGTTGCCAAATTCGCAAGATGTAATTAATGCAGTTAAAAAAGTTTTGTATAAATAACAATTAACTTATTATATTTGAAACTTCATCAGTGTTTTTCTGATGAAGTTTTTTTTTCCCTATGAAGACAAAAATTGTAATATTCTTTTTATTTCTAAGTGCTTTTCTTTTTGGTCAAACCAAAGTAGGAGGTAAAGTAACAGATGAGTTTGGTGAACCAATTGCTTTCGCTAATGTTGTTTTTAAAAACTCAAAAGAAGGAGTAATTACTGATGAAAACGGAAATTTTTATTTTGAGTCTAAAGAAAACTATGCTACTTTAATAGTTTCATACGTAGGTTTTGAAAAAAAAGAAATTACTTTAAAATCGGGACTAAATACTGGGTTGAAAATAAAATTACAATCGGGTACTACATTAAAAGAGGTAGTTATTTATACTGGTAAAACTTCAAAAAAGAATAATCCTGCGTTAGACATTCTCCGAAAAATTTGGGAAAGAAGACGTAAGAATGGTCTTAAAATGTTTAAGCAATACGAGTACGATAAATACGAAAAGGTTGAATTCGATTTAAATACTATTGATTCTGCTTTTATGAGTAGTAAAGTATTTAAAGGGATGGAATTTATTTTTGATCAAATCGATACTTCAAGCATTTCAGGAAAAACCTATTTACCAATTTTTATCAATGAAACCTTAAGTGAGGTTTACGGCGATAACAAACAAAAAAAATATAAAGAAATTACAAAAGCAAATAAAAATTCTGGATTTGGTTCAGGAGATGGAGTGAATACCTTCATTAAAGATTTATATGCTGAATTTGATATTTATGATAATTATCTAAAATTTTTCGACAAAGATTTTGTGAGTCCATTGTCAAGAACCGGAATCAATGTTTATAATTATGTATTAAATGATAGTATGTTTATTGATAATAAATGGTGCTATAATATTGTATATTATCCTAGACGTAAAAACGAACTGACTTTTAAAGGAGATTTTTGGGTAAATGATACCACTTTTGCAATCAAGAAAATCAATTTAGAAGCTAGTAAAAGTGCCAACATCAACTGGGTAAAAGAAATTTATATTGAGCAAGAATACGAAGTAATGAACGATTCTGTTTTCTTGTTAAAGCGAGATTATATGATGTCCGATTTTAGTTTTTCCAAAAAAGAGGAATCAAAAGGGGTGTATGGTAAGAGAACTACCTTGGCAAAAAATCATAAATTCGATATTCAAAAAGAAGATAAATTCTATAAAGAAGAAGTCAATTTTTATGACAATGCTGTTTTCAATAAGCCCGATGAATATTGGGAGGCTAATCGATTTGAGGCTTTAAATAAAAACGAGCAGGGTATTTATAAAATGCTCGATACTCTAAAAGAAGTGCCTAAATTTAAGCGAATTTATAGTCTGGCTTCAATTTTAGGAAGTGGTTATATCGAAATTCCAAAATGGAAAATGGATTATGGTCCAATATTTTCAACCTTTGGTTATAATGATGTTGAAGGGCAACGAATAAGAGCCGGTGGTAGAACTTATTTTGGTTCTAATGACACTTGGAGAATTCAAGGTTACACAGCATACGGATTTAGAGATAATCAATTCAAATACGGAATTTCAGGTCGATGGATGGTGAATCCAAACAAAAGGTTGATTTTATCTTTAGGAAATCGTCGTGATGTAGAACAAATGGGGGTGAGTTTAACAACTTCGAATGATGTATTAGGTAGAAGTTTTGCATCATCGGCACTTTTTGCAAGTGGGGTAAATAACCAATTAACTTCTGTGAATCTTACAACTTTAGGATTTGAAATTGAGCCGGTAAAGAATTTTACTTTTCAAACCAATTTTACATACAGAACTTTAAAATCAGCATCAAGCGAATTTAGTTTAGATTATTACACCGATTTAACTCAAACCGAAATCAAAAGCGAAGTTAAACAGTCGGAAATTAACTTAGTTGCCGAGTATACTCCAAACCGAAAAACGGTAGGTTATGGTGTAGATCGTATGGATGTTGATTTTAATTACGCTCGCTTTTTTGTAAGTTATAGCAACGGGATAAAAGGGGTTTTAAATAGCGATTTTAATTATCAAAAGCTGCAATTGTATTACCGCCAGCCTGCATTAATTGGTGGTTTTGGTCGTTTGTTTACTACTTTCGAAACGGGAAAAATATTTGGCGAAGTACCGTTAGGTTTAATGGGGATAATTCCAGGAAATCAATCGTGGTTTGTCATTGAAAACACATATAATTTATTAAATTACTACGATTTTGTCGCTGATGAATATGCCTCATTGCATTTTGAACATCATTTTAATGGAAGATTGTTTTCAAGAGTTCCGTTACTAAGAAAATTGAATTTACGCGAAATCATTGGAATTAAAGGTGTTTATGGTAGAGTTTCTGATGAAAATAGATTGTTAAATGCTTCTGGTTTAACTTATACTGCACCTGAAGATATTTATTGGGAATATCATGCAGGAGTGGGAAATATCTTTAAAGTGCTAAGAGTAGATTTTGCTTGGAGAGGAAGCTATTTGGAAATGCCAGATGCTCGAAAATTTGCTATTAGAGCTTCTTTTGGTTTCTATTTTTAAAACCTATACTTTTTTTGCAAAACTCTTTTGCTTCTCATGTTTTATAATGGTAACTTTGCACCCGTTTAAAAAACATAAGTAAATGACAGCAGATAAAATTACTACATTTGATGTATTGATTGAAATTCCTAGAGGAAGTAGAAACAAATACGAATACGATTTTGAATTAAAAAGAATGCGTTTTGACAGAATGTTATTTTCGTCAATGATGTATCCAGCAGATTACGGATTTATTCCAGAAACTTTAGCTTTAGATGGTGATCCATTAGATGTTTTAGTTTTAATAAACGAACCAACTTTTCCTGGTTGTGTAATGGAAGTAAAACCAATAGGTGTTTTCCATATGGCAGATGATAAAGGGCCGGATGAAAAAGTAATTTGTGTACCCGTTTCTGATCCTATTTGGAATAAATTAAACGATTTAAGCGATGTAAATCCTCACTTAATTAAAGAAATCGAGCACTTCTTCCAAGTGTATAAAGATCTAGAAAATAAAAAAGTAGATGTTGAAGGTTGGGGAGATGTAAACGAAGCAAAAGAAATTTTGATGAAGTGTACCAATCGTTTTAACGAAATTGAAAATAAACCAGAAGGATTGTTTAGTATTAAATAGTTTTTTGGAAATTATAAATAAAAAGGCAGTATTTTACTAAAAATATTGCCTTTTTTGTTTTATTTTCTTAATATTACCATAAAATAAACTAACAAAATAACTAAATTATACTTTATGGAATCAATGATGATTTATGTGCCAATCGTAATGGCACTAATTGGTTTGGCTTTTATGGCAGCCAAGCGCGCATGGGTGCTTAAACAAGACGCCGGAGATGGTAAAATGAAAGAAATTTCAGATTACATTTACGAAGGTGCATTAGCTTTCTTAAAAGCAGAATACAAATTATTAACTATTTTTGTTATTGGAGCAAGTGTTATTCTTGCAGGAATTTCATTTTTTGTACCTACAACTCATTGGTTGATTGTTATAGCTTTCATTTTTGGAGCAATTTTTTCTGCATTAGCAGGAAATATGGGAATGAAAATCGCGACCAAAACAAATGTAAGAACTACGCAAGCGGCTCGTACTAGTTTACCACAAGCATTAAAAGTTTCTTTTGGTGGTGGAACCGTTATGGGATTAGGTGTTGCTGGTTTAGCAGTTTTAGGATTAACAGCTTTTTTTATATTCTTCTTCTATTATTTCATGGGAGGTGTTTGGGAATCTACAATGTTTGATGGACAAATGAAAAACCCTACTGAATTAATGACTATCGTTTTAGAAACTTTAGCAGGATTTTCGTTAGGAGCAGAATCTATCGCATTGTTCGCACGTGTAGGTGGAGGTATTTATACCAAAGCAGCTGACGTAGGTGCTGATTTAGTAGGAAAAGTCGAAGCTGGAATTCCAGAAGATGATCCTCGTAATCCAGCAACTATTGCAGATAACGTTGGAGATAATGTTGGAGACGTTGCAGGTATGGGTGCCGATTTATTTGGCTCGTATGTAGCAACTGTTTTGGCTGCAATGGTATTAGGAAATTATGTAATTAAAGATATGGGTGGTAAAATCGATGACGCTTTTGGCGGAATTGGACCAATTTTATTACCAATGGCAATCGCTGGTTTCGGAATTTTATTTTCTATCATTGGGACAATGTTAGTGAAAATTTCAAGTGACGATGCTAAAGAAGCACAAGTTCAAAAAGCATTAAATATTGGAAACTGGGTTTCTATTGCTTTAACAGCTGTTGCTTGTTTTTTCTTAATAGATATGATGTTGCCAGAAACTATGCAAATGTCATTCTTTGGTGAAGGAATTCAAGATATTTCTTCAATGCGCGTTTTCTATGCTTCTTTAATCGGATTATTTGTTGGTGGAGCAATCTCATCAGTAACGGAATATTATACAGGATTAGGTACAAAACCAGTATTAGCAATTGTACAAAAATCATCTACTGGAGCAGGAACCAATGTAATTGCTGGTCTAGCAACAGGTATGATTTCAACTTTCCCAACAGTAATTTTATTTGCTGCGGCTATTTGGTCAACTTATGCTTTAGCAGGTTTTTATGGTGTGGCTTTAGCTGCTTCTGCAATGATGGCTACAACGGCAATGCAATTAGCAATTGACGCTTTCGGACCAATTTCTGATAACGCTGGTGGTATTGCTGAAATGAGCGAATTACCAAAAGAAGTGCGTACAAGAACTGATATTTTAGACTCAGTTGGTAACACAACGGCTGCAACAGGAAAAGGTTTCGCAATCGCTTCTGCTGCTTTAACTTCGTTAGCTTTATTTGCTGCTTATGTAACTTTTACAGGAATTGATGGTATTAATATTTTCAAAGCTCCTGTGTTAGCCATGTTATTCATAGGAGGTATGATTCCTGTAGTGTTCTCTGCATTAGCAATGAATTCAGTAGGAAAAGCAGCAATGGACATGGTGTACGAAGTACGTCGTCAGTTCAAAGAAATTCCTGGAATTATGGAAGGAACGGGCAAACCAGAATACGGAAAATGTGTTGAAATTTCTACTAAAGCCGCTTTACGCGAAATGATGTTGCCGGGTATTTTAACAATTGGTTTCCCAATTGCAATTGTATTATTAGGTAAATTAGTTTATGCAGATAACAACCAATTAATTGCTGAAATGTTAGGCGGATATATGGCTGGAGTTACCGTTTCAGGTGTACTTTGGGCAGTTTTCCAAAATAATGCTGGTGGTGCTTGGGATAACGCTAAAAAATCTTTTGAAGCTGGAGTTATGATTAATGGTGAAATGACATATAAAGGTTCTGATGCGCACAAAGCAGCTGTGACTGGAGATACTGTTGGAGATCCATTTAAAGATACTTCTGGACCATCAATGAACATCTTAATCAAATTGACATGTTTAATTGGATTAGTAATCGCTCCTATTTTAGGAGGTCACGGTGCTACAACTGAAAAAGGGGCATGTTGTGCAACAACTGAAATGACTTGTCATGAAGGAAAATGCGATATGTCTAAATGTGCTGATATGACAAAAGATGAATGTGCAAAAATGTGTGAAGCAAATGGATGTTCTAAAGAATGTATGGATAAATGCATGTCACAATACGATGAAAACGGAAAATATATTGGTAACGCTGCTCACGTTCACGGACCAAGTTGCAACCATGACGATCATCAAGAAATCATCAATATGGATGTAAAAAAAGTAAAAGACGCTAACGGAAAAGTGAAAGCAACAGTTACTTTAACTAAAATGGTTGATGGTAAAGAAACAATTGAAGAAAAAGTTTTTGAAGGAGACGATTTAGAAGTAGAAGCAAAAATTGCTGAACTAGGAAAATAATCTTTTTCAATAGAAATAATCAAAACCGCACAGCAATGTGCGGTTTTTTTATTTAATTTTAGCCAAACAAACACAACTCCAATGAAATACAAAATACTGACTTTGTTGTTTTTATTTTCTATGCTTGGCATGGCGCAGCAAAATCTGAATATTATTCCGAAGCCGAATTCAGTAGAAATCAAAAAAGGACATTTTGTTTTAAATAAAGAAACGGTAATCGTAGCTGATGAAAATTCTTTTGAAGCAAAGTATCTTCAAAATGAAATTAATAATAGAACAGGATTAGAAATAAAAATCTCATCAAAATATCGTTCTAAAAATAGTATTCAATTTGGTGCTAAAATTCCGGATACTACAAATTTTGATAGAGAACAATACTATATTGAAGTTTGGAGCAATAAAATTCATATTTCTGCCTTTTCACATCAAGGAATTTTTTACGGAATCCAAACTCTAGTCCAAATGATTCCTTATGAAAAATCAAGTGAAATTAAATTAAAAGAAGTTTCTATTTCCGACCAACCCAAATTCCAATGGCGCGGTATGCATTTAGACGTTTCTCGTCATTTCTTTCCAAAAGATTTCATCAAAAAATATATTGATTATTTAGCAATGTATAAAATGAATGCCTTTCATTGGCACTTGACTGATGACCAAGGTTGGCGCGTCGAAATCAAAAAATATCCAAAATTAACCGAAGTCGGGGCTTGGCGAAACGGCTCCATGATTGGACATTACACCGATCAAACTTTCGACGACATTCGATATGGCGGATTTTATACGCAAGAAGAAATCAAAGAAATTGTAGCTTACGCGAAAGAACGCCACATCACTATTGTTCCCGAAATCGAAATGCCGGGTCACGCTTTGGCTGCTTTAGCTTCGTATCCTGAGTTTTCTTGTACGGGCGGACCTTTTGAAGTAGGAAAAACTTGGGGTGTTTTAGAAGATGTTTTCTGTGCGAAAGACGAAACGTTTACTTTTTTAGAAAATATTCTGACTGAAGTAATTGAATTATTTCCTTCCGAATTCATTCATATTGGGGGCGATGAATGCCCAAAAGTGCGCTGGAAAAGTTGCTCACATTGCCAAAAGAGAATCAAAGAGGAACATTTAAAAGACGAACACGAATTACAAAGTTACTTCATTCAAAGAATCGAAAAATTTGTCAATAGCAAAGGCCGAAAAATCATCGGTTGGGACGAAATTTTAGAAGGCGGATTAGCACCAAACGCAGCCGTTATGAGTTGGCGCGGTACAGAAGGCGGAATCGCAGCAGCCAAACAAAAACATTTTGTAGTGATGTCACCTGGTTCTCATTGTTATTTTGATCATTATCAAGGCGAACCCAAAAACGAACCAATTGCAATTGGAGGTTATACCAATGTGGAAAAAGTGTATTCTTTTGATCCAATTCCAAAGAAACTTTCAGCAGATGAATCGAAATATATTCTAGGTGCTCAAGCCAATCTTTGGACAGAATATATCACTACGCCTGATCATGCAGAATATATGTTGATGCCAAGAATGGCAGCGCTTTCCGAAGTGCTATGGGGAACTTCAAATCCAACTAATTATAAAGAATTCGAAAAACGATTAATTTCACATTTTGAAATCTATGATAAAAAAGGAATCAATTATAGTAAAGCCATTTTTGAAGTAACTTCTAAAGTAAATCGTAATGGAAATGGTGAAGGTGTATTATTTGAATTAAAATCAGCGAATAGCTTCAATGGAATTCGTTACACAACAGATGGTTCGGAACCTAATGTAAATTCAATTCAATATTTAAAACCTATAGAAATAACAAAAGGTCAAACCATAAAAGCGGCTTTATTTGAAAATGAAAAACAGAAAAGTACAATTTTAGAACAGAAATTTTTTTGGAGTAAAGCTGTTGGAAAAAACATTAGCTTAATAAACCAACCGCATGAAAATTACAATAATGGTGGAGCTTTAACCTTGGTTGATGGATTAATTGGAAATAGAAGTAAATTTGGTCGTGATTGGTTAGGTTTTTCTGGTAAAGATTTAAATGCAACTATCGATTTAGGTAAAACGGAAACAATAGACAAAGTAATTCTTTGCGTACTTGAAAGCAAAGGAAGCTGGATATATTATCCAAAAAAAATTGAAGTATTCATTTCAAATGATGGTAAAAATTTCGAGAGTGTTTCTAAATTAAATCTCTCCGAAATTCAAGATGTTAAAGGCGAAGTGGTATTAGAAGTTAAATCTAAAAAAACTCAATTTGTGAAAGTAATCGCAACTAATTTTGGTAAAATAACAGATGGAAATCCAGGAGCTGGTTCAGATGCTTGGTTGTTTGTTGATGAAATTGGTATTGAATAAAAAAATATGACAAACAGAAGAAATTTTTTAAAAACAACCGCATTAGCAACTGCTGGCGTAGCTTTTCAATCGTTTCAATCGAAATCTGATGAAACAGAAATGGATATCAATTCAGGAAAAGGAACAAAACCAATTGTACTTTCCACTTGGCGTTTTGGAATTGAAGCCAATGAAGCGGCTTGGGAAATTCTTAAAAATAAAGGTCGCGCTTTAGATGCGGTGGAAGCTGGCGTAAAAATTCCGGAAGGCGATCCGAATGAAAGAAGCGTTGGTTACGGCGGTCGCCCAGATAGAGATGGTCGCGTAACATTAGACGCTTGCATCATGGACGAATTTTCTAATATTGGTTCGGTAGCGTGTTTGGAACACATCAAACATCCTATTTCTGTAGCAAGAATGGTGATGGAAAAAACGCCTCATGTAATGTTGGTTGGTGATGGCGCTTTACAATTTGCTTTATCGCAAGGGTTTCAAAAGGAAAATTTATTGCTAGAAGCTTCCGAAAAAGAATGGAAAGAATGGCTAAAAACCAGTGAATATTTACCAAAAGCCAACATCGAAAATCACGATACTATCGGAATGATTGCTTTGGATGCACAAGGCAATTTATCTGGAGCTTGTACTACTAGCGGAATGGCTTTCAAAATGCATGGAAGAGTTGGAGATTCTCCCATTATTGGTGCAGGTTTGTATGTGGATAACGAAATTGGAGCCGCAACCGCAACAGGTCATGGCGAAGAAGTAATCCGAATTACAGGTTGTCATTTAGTAGTAGAATTGATGCGTCAAGGAAAATCGCCACAAAAAGCATGTGAAGAAGCCGTGATCCGAATTGTAAAATTGACGCAAAATCGAGGAAAAAATCTTAAAGATATCCAAGTTGGGTTCATTGCCTTGAATAAAAAAGGAGAATACGGTTCATATTGCGTGCAAGGTGGTTTCAATTATGCCGTTCACGACTCAAGTGGAAATAAATTAATCGATGCGAATTATTATTTAAAATAATTTTTTGCCACAGATTAAAGGATTTTAAAGATTTTTTAATCCGTGTGAATCTGTGTAATCCGTGGCCAATATTAATGACTTATGCTTCAAAATAAAAAAATCGAAATCGCTTGTTTTAACCTTGAATCTACTCTAATTGCTCAAAAAGCTGGAGCCGATAGAGTAGAATTGTGCGCTGATATGTCGGTTGGCGGTACAACTCCAGTTATCGAAACGATTCAACAAGCTCGCAAAAATCTAACCATCGATTTATATGTAATGATTAGACCAAGAGGAGGGAATTTTGTGTATTCGGATTCAGAATTGGAACAAATGAAATTCGAAATAGAAACCATCAAAAAACTTGGAATCAACGGATTTGTTTTCGGAATTTTGAAAGAAGATAGAACAATTAATATCGAACAAAATAAAGCTTTGATTGATATAGCAAAACCATTTCCATGTACGTTTCATAGAGCTTTTGATGAAGTTTTAGATTACGGACAAGCATTAGAAAACGTGATTTCTTGCGGATTTTCAACTATTCTGACTTCTGGAACTATTCCAAATGTCATGGAAGGAAAAGAAGTTTTAAAGCAATTAGTAATTCGAGCCAAAAATAGAATCGAAATCATGCCTGGTGGCGGATTGCGTTCGACTAATATTTCGGAATTAAATGAAATGGTAAATGCCAATTGGTATCATTCTTCCGCTATTACCGATGGAAGTGAGATTGCAAATCCGGAAGAAATCATCCAACTAAAGAAAAAGTTACAATCTTAAATGAACTTATATGCCTTATAGGGTTAAAAAAATCTTCGTTTTTCTATTCTGTCTAAATTGTTTTTTCATTTTTGGACAAACTTCCTATCGCAATTTGTCGTCAGAAAACTGGACATTCAACAAGCAAAACGAAACTAAAAAACACAAGGCAACTATTCCCGGAACGGTTCACACCGATTTATTTCAAAACCAATTAATCCCAGATCCTTTTTTTGGTAACAATGAAAAACAATTGCAGTGGATTGAAAATGAGAATTGGGAATACGAAACACATTTTACATTATCAAAATCCGAATTAAAAAATCAAAACATCGATTTAGAATTTGAAGGTTTGGATACGTATGCAACAATTTATTTGAACGGAAAAGTAGTTTTAGAAGCCGATAATATGTTCCGAAAATGGACCATTTCTGCTAAATCACATTTGAAAATGGGAAGTAATCATCTAAAAGTGATTTTTCATTCCGCAGTTCAAAAAGGAAAAGAGCAAGCTTCAAAATTATCTTATACCTTACCCGAAAAAGAACGTGTTTTTGTTCGAAAAGCGCAATATCAATTTGGTTGGGATTGGGGACCAAGATTTGTAACAGCTGGAATTTGGAAAAAAGTCCAATTGAAATTTTGGAATTCGGCTAAAATTGAAAATATAAAGTACAGCCAAATTGAACTGAATGATAAAAAAGCGATTTTAGAATTTACAACCGAAATTTACGTTTCCAAAGTCAAAACGATTCAGTTAAAAATCAATGAAAAAATCGAAACGTTCAACCTGAAAAAAGGAAAGAATAAAATTAAGATGCAATATGATATTACGAATCCAAAATTTTGGTGGTGTAATGGTTTAGGTGATGCGAATTTGTATCCTTTTACTTTTGAAATCAGTCAAAAAAATCAGTTTTTAGACGCAAAAAAGTTGAATATTGGTTTGCGAACGATCGAATTGATTCAGGAAAAAGACCAAGTTGGGAAAAGTTTTTATTTCAAATTAAATGGAAAATCGGTTTTCATGAAAGGTGCGAATGTGGTTCCTCCCGATAGTTTTTTACCAAGAGTTTTGGATTCCACTTATTTTTCTTTAGTCGAAAATGCCAAAAAAGCGAACATGAATATGCTTCGTGTTTGGGGTGGCGGAGTATATTTTGATGATGCGTTTTATGAAGCTTGCGATGCCAACGGAATTTTAGTTTGGCAAGATTTTATGTTTGCGTGTTCGATGTATCCTGGCGATGAAAAATTTGTCCAAAACGTAAAACAAGAAGTAATTGATAACGTGAATCGTTTGCAAAATCATCCGAGTATTGCGCTTTGGTGTGGCAATAATGAAAATGATGAAGGTTGGCACAATTGGGGTTGGCAAAAGCAATTTAATTATTCAAAAGCGGATTCAACCCAAATTTGGAATGATTACAAAAAAGTATTTCATGAAATGATTCCGAAGACTTTAGATAGTTTGCTTCCGAAAGAAAAAAATATCTATTGGTCTTCATCGCCATCCATTGGTTGGGGAAGAAAGGAAAGTTTGTTACAAGGTGATTCGCATTATTGGGGTGTTTGGTGGGGAAAAGAACCGTTTGAGATTTATGAAAAGAAAGTAGGACGTTTTATGAGCGAATACGGTTTTCAAGGCATGCCCAATTTGGAAACCTTGCAAAAAGTAATGCAAAAAGAGGATTTGAATTTTACTTCCGAAGCTTTTAGAAATCATCAAAAACATCCAACAGGTTATGAAATCATAAACGAATACATGGAGCGCGATTATGTGGTGCCAAAAGATTTTGAGGATTATCTTTATGTTTCCCAATTGTTGCAAGCTCGTGGCATGAAAACAGCCATTGAAGCCCATCGAAGAGCAAAGCCGTATTGCATGGGATCGCTATATTGGCAGTTGAATGATTGTTGGCCCGTTACGTCTTGGAGTTCGTTAGATTATTACGGATATTGGAAAGCCTTTCATTATCAAGCGAAGCGAAGTTTTGAGAACGTGCTTTTGTCAGTTGAGGAAACAGATAGTGGAATTTATAAGTTTTTTGTTATCAATGATGGAATACAAAATTATGCAGGAGAATTAAAAGCTGAAATTAGAAATTTTAATGGTCAACTTTTATGGCAGAGAAAATCGTATTGTAAATCAGATGCTAGTTCAAATGTGGCAGCTATATTATTACCTTTTCCTTCATTAAATGAAATTGACACGCAAAATTCATATTTAAAAATGGAATTTATTTCAGACGATAATCATTGGGAATCTAATTTCTTTTTCGAAAAACCAAAAAATTTGAAATTATCAAAACCCAACATTCAAATCATAACTATTGATGAATTAACTATTGAGATTTCCACAGATGTTTTAGCGAAGGATGTTTTTCTGTCATCGGAAAACGATACTTTTTTTGAAGATAACTATTTTAATTTATTACCAAATGAAAAGCGAATCATCAAATTGTCCAAACCAGTTCAAAACATTAAAGTAAAATCGTTGTTTGATACTTTGGAATAAAATAAATCCTCAAATGAAATTTGAGGATTTATTTTATTTGTGTTTCCCGATTTCCCAGCCGGTTTTTCCTAAGTATTTTTCTCCACTTTCAATCGCACCATCTTCAACTACAGTTCCCATAGAATCATTCCAACGGTTTAGATAGCCAAATAATGAAATTACACCAAGCATTTCTACTATATCGCCTTCTGTCCAATACTTGTAAAGTTCTGTTTTAATTGCTTCGTCAACTGCATTAGGAATAACAGCTGCAGCTAGAGCAAAATGTAAAGCAGCTCTTTCCGCATCAGAAAAAGCAGGATGTGTTTTATATTCCCAAATATTATCTAATTTTTCTTGTTCTGCACCATATCGTTCAGCAGCTCTAATAGTGTGTGCTTGACAATATCTACATCCAGCAGCATTACTAGTTACCCAACCAATCATTCTTTTTAAGGCAGAAGTTACATTTCCTTTGTTTTCCATTACAGCCATATTTAATTGAATAAAGGCTTTAGAAATGGCAGGACGATGTTGCATCGTTAATACAGAATTGGGACAAAACCCTAGGGTTTCATTAAAAAACTCAGCTAATTTTTTTGTTTCTTCATCATGGTTTGATGGGAGTGGATTAACTAAAGGCATAAGATATTAAAATAATCCGTTTAATTCTGCGTCAATTCGATTGATAATGTTTCCTAAATCCTCTGGATTGTTTACAAAATCGATATTGTCTACATCTATAATTACTAATTTACCTTTATCGTAGGTTTGAATCCAAGCTTCATATCGTTCGTTCAAACGACTCAAGTATTCAATCGAAATAGAATTTTCATAATCGCGTCCTCTTTTATGAATCTGACTCACTAAATTCGGAATCGAACTTCTTAAGTAAATCAACAAATCAGGCGCACCTACTAAACTTTCCATTAATTCAAATAACGAGGTATAATTGGTATAATCTCGATTAGACATTAAGCCCATAGCATGAAGATTAGGAGCAAAAATGTGAGCATCCTCATATATTGTTCGGTCTTGAATAATGTTTTTTCCGCTTTCACGAATTTGTAATACTTGACGAAAGCGACTATTTAAGAAATAAATTTGAAGATTAAAACTCCAACGCTCCATTTGGTGGTAAAAATCATCTAAATACGGATTATCTACAACGTCTTCAAAGTGTGGTTCCCATTTAAAGTGTTTGGCTAATAATTTAGTTAAAGTGGTTTTTCCTGCTCCAATATTTCCTGCTACTGCTATGTGCATTATGGTAAAATTATTTTGTAATTAGTAATTTCATTTTGGGTAAAAATAGATAAAATTCCATCTCTAAAGAAAAAATTTGAAATGATTTTTTCATCAATTGCTATTTTGTTACTGATATTGGACTTTAGGTTGTAATAATACAATTGATTGTTTGTTTTGTAAATACAAGTATTGTTTTTTGTTAGTTGTATAGAATCAAAATTTGGAATAATTCCTAATTTTTCAATGGTTCCATAAATAGATATGCGGTATGTAATATATTGGTTATCAATCCAATAAAAATGAGTGTAGTCGGATTCGTAATACACAATAGTGTTTTTTAACATTGTTGAAATCCATTTAATGCTGCCAGTGTTTACATTATGCAAGCCAATTTTTGATGAAATGCTATCGTAAATCCATATTTGATTTTGAGAAGATAAAGCAGTCGCTTCAATATTTATCGGATAAGAAAACAAATTATAGTCTATTTTTCTAATTTCGTTTAGTTGATTATCTAATAGCACAACGGTATTAAAATTTTTATAAAAAACAACTATTTCTAAAGGGTTCTGAAAGTCAACTTTAGTGATTATTCCCAAACTTAAATTATTGTATTGATAAGATTTTGTTTCACTTTTTTTGTTGAGAACATTGTTTTTTATACTGTAAGTGTTTTTCTGATTGTCAAAACCTAAGTACTTGTCGCAATTAGTATTTAGTGCTTCTATTTTTGTAGCAAGAATTTCTTCCTGACTAATTACAGAAAGGGAGAATAAATTAAAAATTGTAACTAAAAGTATTTTTTTTAATGGCATTCGTTAAACTATTTCATAAAATAATGGTCTAATGTACAACTTTAACATAAAAAATGCTGTTATATTGTGTAACAAAATACACTTTTAATAGTCTATATATACATCTAAAACATCTTAAAACAATGAAAAAAATTATTATTGCATCAATTTTAATGATTTCTGGGTTCATGAATGCTCAAGAATTTCAAGGAATGGCAGTCTATGAATCAAAAACGAGTACTGCTGACTTTATGAAAGGTATGGGTGGAAACCGAGATATTACTCCCGAAATGCAAAAACAAATAGAAGAGCGTATGAAAAAAATGTTTGAAAAAACATTTATTTTAAATTTTGACAAAACGGCTTCAATATACAAAGAAGAAGAAAAATTAGATGCGCCAGGACAGCAAGGTGGAGGAAGAATGATGATGTCGATGATGGGCGGAGGTGGAACACACTATAAAAACGCAAAAAGCAAACAATATGTTGTAGATAAAGAGTTTTTTGGAAAAGAGTTTTTAATTAAAGATTCATTACCTAAATATGACTGGGTATTAGGAAGCGAATCTAAACAAATAGGTGATTATTTTTGTTTTAAAGCAACTGCAGTTGTTAAAGTAAGCGAGTCTGATTTTAGAAATTTCAGATTTAGAAACAGAAATAATGACAAAGAAGAAGGTAAAAAATCAGAAACGGTAAAAGATACTGCTGCTGCTAAAAAAACCAATTTTACTGATGATTGGGAAATGCCAAAAGAAAACACAATTACGGCATGGTATTGCCCAGAAATTCCTATAAATCAAGGTCCAGAAAATTATTGGGGTTTACCAGGTTTAATTTTAGAGGTAAACGATGGTAAAACCATAATATTATGTTCTAAGTTAGTAATAAATTCTAAAGATAAGGTTGAAATTAAACCAGCTTCTAAAGGTAAAGTGGTAACTCAAAAAGAATACGACGAAACCGTTAAAAAGAAAATGGAAGAAATGCGCGAAATGAATTCTGGACCAGGTGGACAACGTGGAGGAATGAGAATGGGCGGAGGAAGATAATTTATTTAAAATATGAAAAAAATAGTATTACTACTTATAATGGCACTTTCAACAAGTGCCTTTTCTCAAAATATTCGTTTCGAAGGAACTGTTAAAGATACAACTGGAGTTGGTTTAGAAATGGCTAATATTATGGCTATTAATCAACAAACAAAAGCAATGGATGCTTATGCAATTACTAATGAAACGGGCAAATTTATTTTAAATTTAAAAGCCAATACTGCATATACATTAAAGGTAAGTTATATTGGATTTCAAACTTTTGAAAAAGCAGTTACTACACAAACTACAAACATTAATTATCCTGTTGTGTTAAAAGAAGGAACACAATTAAGAGAGGTAGAGGTTGTGCATGTAATGCCTGTAACTGTCTCCGGAGATACAATTATTTATAATTCCGATTCATTTACAAATGGAACAGAACGTAAACTAGAAGATGTTCTTAAAAAATTACCTGGTGTTGAGGTTAATAAAGATGGTGAAATTGAAGTAGAAGGTAAGAAGGTTCAAAAAGTAATGGTGGAAGGAAAAGATTTTTTTGATGGCGATACTAAATTAGCTACTAAAAATATTCCTGCGGATGCGTTAGATAAAATTCAGGTTTTACGAAATTATAACGAAGTTTCTAATTTAAAAGGATTAGAAAATAACGAAGAAAGTATAGCGATAAACATCAAACTTAAAGAAGGAAAAAAGAATTTTTGGTTTGGAGATATGTCGGCTGGTATTGGTGTAGGAATGGAAGATACTCGATTTATAGTTAATCCTAAGTTGTTTTTCTATAGTCCAAAATACAGTTTAAATGTAATTGCCAATGTAAATAATATTGGAGAATTACCACTAACAGCTCAAGATTATTTCAAATTTACGGGAGGTTTTAAAAACATGATGCGAAAAGGAGGTTCTTCTTTTAATGTAACCTCAAATGATTTAGGAATTATAGGACTAAGAAATAATCAAGCAGCAAACATTGAAACTACGTTTGGAGCAGCTAATTTTAGTTTCAATCCATCAAAAGCTTGGACATTAAGTGGTTTTGGAATTCTATTAGGAAATAAAACAGAAATTGAAAATAGAACTATTTCAAATCGTATTGATAATTTACCTGATGGTTCAACAGAAACTATTTCAGAAACAAGAGATGATTTTACAAAACAAGATAGTAAACAAGTTTTGTTTAAATTAAGTTCAAGTTATGTGCCTTCAGAAAAAGCGCATTTTGATTATGATGCTTTAGTTAAGTTTTCAGATCAGAAAGAAAATACAAGTGTGTTTTCAAGTTTATTATCTGATATTTATACTGGAAAAGGTCAAAATCCTTTTTCAATAAATCAGAATCTAAATTATTATTATACATTAAATGAAAAGCATGTTTTTGCTTTTGAAATGCAACATTTATATCAAAATGAAGATCCGTTTTATAATGCAAATTTAGAAACGTTACCTTTTGCTCCTTTGTTAACAGGTTATGTAAATGAAGGTGTAGGTGTTAGAGATGATATAACTCAAAATCGTTTTGTGCAAACTAATAAAGTAGATTCAAAGTTTGATTATTATTATATGCTTACGCCAAAAAGTAATATCAATTTAACATTAGGAAATACGTATTCATATCAAAATTTTGATTCTTCTATTTTCCAGATATTAAATAATGGGACTCAGAATACTCTAACAGATGCTACTACATTTAATAATGTGAATTATGCTTTTAATGATGTATTTTTAGGAGTTCATTATAAATTTTTATTAGGAAAATTTACTTTTAATCCAGGATTTAGTGTGCATCAATACAATACTAGAGATGAGCAATTAGGAACGTCTCATAGATTAAACTTTAATCGTATACTTCCAGATGTATATGCGTTATGGCAAATTAAAAAATCAGAAACACTAACGTATAATTATTCGCTTTCAAATAATTTTACCGACATTAATAGATTGGCTCAGGGCTACGTATTTTCAAATTACAACAGTTTGTTTAGCGGAAATAGATTTTTACAAAATTCAACATCTCAAGTACATTCATTGCGTTATTTTAAATACAATATGTTCAATTTTGAGAATATTTTTGCAAATATTACCTACACACGACAATTAGAAGCGGTAAAAAATAGAGCATTGTTATTAGGAGTAAATCAAATTTCTTCTTCTGTGAATATTAATTCTGATTTTCCAGACGAAACATTGTCGGCAAGTGGTAATTATGGTCGTTCGTTTGCAAGATATTATAAAGCGAATTTTAGAGCAGGATTTAACTGGTCAAAAAACAACAATATTCGTGTCTATCCAGATGGTGATACAGATCCAAATAATAATCCATCAGAAATCCAAACTATTGAATCGTATTCTCAGAGTTATAGTTTAAGTTTTTCAACTAATTATAAAACGTTGCCAAACTTGAGTTTAGGATATAACTTTTCAATTAATGATAACTTTTCGGATGTTATTTACATAGATAGTCCAACATTAACGTTAGAATATTTTTTCCTTGATGCGTTTTCGTTTGTTTCAGAATATTCGTATTTCCATAATAGAAACAAAACAAA
Source organism: Flavobacterium sp. LMO6 (assembly GCF_009495795.1). Classification (NCBI taxonomy): domain Bacteria; kingdom Pseudomonadati; phylum Bacteroidota; class Flavobacteriia; order Flavobacteriales; family Flavobacteriaceae; genus Flavobacterium; species Flavobacterium sp. LMO6. Next base: position 185,356 of record NZ_WIBH01000004.1, read on the forward strand.
AACTATTGATAGCGAATATGATTTCTTAACCGCTAGTTTAATGTATCAAAAGAAAAACAGCAAATGGGAATGGAAACTTTCAGGAACCAACTTGTTAGATACAAAATCTTTAGATACAAATAGTTTCAGTCAATTAGGAGGAACAAGTAGTTTTTCTAGTTATAGAGTGCAGCCAAGATTTGTAATTTTAAGTTTAAAATATACATTATAGTTCTTTCGAGTATAGAGATAAAAAAAACCATTCGTTAATGCGAATGGTTTTTTTATTAAAGAAAGTATTTCTTATATTTTAAAAGCAGCTTTTACTTTGTCTACAAAATCTAATTTTTCCCAAGTAAATAATTCTACGGTTAATGTTTTAGATTCACCACCTGGAGCAGTAAACGTTTTAGTTACGGTTTCAGGAGTTCTTCCCATATGTCCGTAAGCAGCCGTTTCGCTGTAGATTGGATTTCTTAATTTTAAACGTTGTTCAATAAAGTACGGACGCATATCAAAAATGCTTTCTACTACTTTGCTGATTTCCCCGTCAGTTAAATTTACTTTTGCAGTTCCGTAAGTATTTACGTTGATTGATGTTGGTTCAGCAACTCCAATCGCATAAGAAACTTGTACTAAAATTTCATCTGCAACACCAGCTGCAACTAAGTTTTTAGCAATATGACGTGTAGCATAAGCAGCAGAACGGTCTACTTTTGATGGGTCTTTTCCTGAGAATGCACCACCACCGTGAGCTCCTTTTCCACCGTAAGTATCTACAATAATTTTTCTTCCTGTTAAACCAGTGTCGCCGTGAGGTCCTCCAATTACGAATTTTCCTGTTGGGTTAATGTGGTATTTAATTGCATCATTGAATAAATGAGCATATTGAGGATTTTTAGCAATTACTCTTGGAATCAAAATTTCAATAATGTCTTTTTTGATTTTTGCTAACATCGTTGGTTCATCAGCAAAATCATCGTGTTGAGTTGAAACTACAATAGCATCAATACGAACCGGTTTGTTATCATCAGAATATTCTAAAGTAACTTGAGATTTAGCGTCTGGACGTAAGTAAGTGATTTCGTTGTTTTCTCTTCTTAAATCCGCTAAATCTTGTAATAGTTGATGAGACAATTTCAATGCTAACGGCATGAACTCAGCAGTTTCGTTTGTAGCGTAACCAAACATCATTCCTTGGTCACCAGCGCCTTGCTCTTCTTTACTTGCTCTGTCAACTCCTTGATTAATATCGGCAGATTGTTCGTGAATAGCAGATAAAACTCCGCAAGAATTTGCTTCGAACATATATTCGCTTTTCGTGTAACCAATTTTCTTGATTACATCTCTCGCGATAGTTTGTACATCTAAATAAGTGTTTGATTTTACTTCTCCAGCTAAAATTACCTGACCTGTTGTAACTAATGTTTCACAAGCTACTTTTGACTCAGGGTCAAATGCTAAAAAGTTATCAATTAATGCGTCTGAAATTTGATCCGCAACTTTGTCAGGATGTCCTTCACTCACTGATTCTGACGTAAATAAATAAGCCATAATAAATTATTTTTTAAAATTTAGCGAGGAAAAATAATTGCAGAGATTGCGTAAAGGAGTAGTAATACTGCTTTAGCATTTTTTTAATGAGGTTGCAATCAGTTCAAATTTTTCCTCTTTGTTTTCGTTTGCAAATGTATGAAATGAAATTGAATTCCAAATAGTTGTTCACTTTTTTTTATAGTTTATTAATTGAAGAATTATGAAACCGTCTTTTTTATAGATTATTTTTCCATTAATAATTCATTTTTAATGAAAATAAATCTATTTTATTTAATTTAAACAACAAAATTTAGAAAAATAATCTATTTATTTTTTTATTGTAGAAAATAAATCTAATTTTGCCCTGTCAAACTAAAAGAAATAAAAATGAACTTTACAATGTGCAATATGTGTATGATGATGTGGAACAATCCGCAGAGGAAACCTATTGCATAATTTTAAAAGTAAATTAATTCAATATAACCTCTGTCGAAAACAGAGGTTTTTTTATGTCTAATCTCAAAATAAATTTATGAATACAAAGCTTATACAGTTTTTAGAAACCACTAATAATCTAGAGCTTGAACTTGATTTTTTAGCTAACAATTTTAATGAAAAGATAGTTTTTTCGACCAGTTTTGGGATAGAAGATCAAGTAATATCGCATGAAATTTTTTCTCAAAATTTAAACAATATAGAAGTATTTACATTAGACACGGGACGATTTTTTGCGGAAACCTATGCGGTTTGGGATAAAACATTACTTCAATACAATAAAAAAATAAATGCTTATTATCCCAATACTGAAAAAGTAGAAAACTACGTAAATGAAAATGGAATTAATGCCTTTTATAATACTATAGAATTAAGAAAAGAGTGTTGTTTTATTAGAAAAGTAGCGCCGTTGGGAAGAGCTTTAAAAGGCGCTAAGATTTGGATCACAGGTTTACGTGCAGAACAATCGGAAAATAGAAATACTTTAAAAAAAATAGAATGGGATGAAGAAAGGCAGTTGTACAAATATAATCCATTACTCAATTGGTCAACAGAAGATGTGGTAACGTATTTAAAAAAATTTGGAGTTCCATACAACACGCTTCACGATGAAAACTTTGTAAGTATTGGTTGTGCTCCATGTACCAGAGCGTTAAAACCAGGGGAAGATTTTAGAGCAGGACGTTGGTGGTGGGAAGATAAAACAAAAAAAGAATGCGGCTTACACAGATAAATTACTAACCGAAAAAGAAATAAAATGGCAATAACTAATCATTATTTAGAACAATTAGAAAACGAAGCGATTTATATCCTTAGAGAAACTGCGGCGCAATTTGAAAAACCAGCATTACTATTTTCCGGAGGTAAAGATTCCATTGTTTTGGTGCACTTAGCATTAAAAGCATTTCGACCAGGAAAATTTCCGTTTCCTTTAGTGCATATTGATACCGGACATAATTTTCCTGAAGCAATTGAATTTAGAGATTACTTAGCTAATATAATTGGTGAAAAACTAATTGTTGCTTCGGTAGAAGATAGTATAAAAAAATACAATTTGCAAGAAACAGCAGGTCGTTTTCCATCTAGAAATGCGTTGCAAACTTACGCGCTTTTGGATGCGATTGAAGAAAATCAATTTGATGCTTGTATTGGTGGTGCAAGAAGAGATGAAGAAAAAGCAAGAGCTAAAGAACGTATTTTTTCGGTTAGGGATGATTTTGGACAATGGGATCCAAAATTACAGCGCCCCGAATTATGGGATATTTTAAACGGAAAAGTGCAAAAAGGACATAATGTTCGGGTTTTTCCAATAAGTAATTGGACTGAATTAGATGTTTGGAATTACATTCAAAAGTATAACATTGAATTACCAAGTTTATACTTTGCACATGATAGAGAATGTATTGTTCATCAAGATAAATTGGTAGCAACATCCAAATTTATTCAACCTATAGAAAATGACACAGTTGTTGTAGAGAAAGTACGATACAGAACGGTTGGTGATATGACATGTACGGCAGCAGTTCCTTCTGAAGCAGCAACTATTCAAGACATTATTGATGATATTATTCAAACTAGAATAAGTGAAAGAGGACAAACTCGTTTAGATGATCAACTCTCAGAAGCGGCTATGGAAGACAGAAAAAAACAAGGATATTTTTAAACTTGAAACAAAAAAAACATGAACACATTACGATTTATAACAGCAGGAAATGTAGACGATGGTAAAAGTACTTTGATTGGGCGTCTTTTATATGATTCTGATAGTATTCATACGGATCAATTAGGGGTTTTACAAAAACAAACGAAACAGGAAGGTGTTGCTATCGATTTGTCATTAATCACCGATGGACTTCGTGCTGAACGTGAACAAGGGATTACAATTGACGTGGCTTACAAATACTTTTCTACTAAAAAGAGAAAATTCATTATAGCGGATGCTCCAGGACATGAACAATACACGAGAAATATGATTACGGGCGCTTCCAATTCTGATTTGATTATTATTCTTGTTGATGCCAGAAAAGGGATTACAGAACAAACCAAGCGACATGCAAGTATTGGCTCGTTAATGGGACTTAAGAAAGTAATTATTGCAGTGAATAAAATTGATTTACTAAACTACTCTGAAGCGGTTTTTAATCAAATTAAAGCTGATTTTGAGGTCATTAAATCAGAATTAAATTATAACGAAATTAGTTACATACCAGTGAGTGCTTTGGTTGGGGATAATATCGTAACAAAATCTGAAAATACGTCTTGGTACCAAGGAAAAGCATTGTTAGAAACGTTAGAAGATATAGAAGTTGAAACCACATTAAATCTAGAATCTCGTTTTCAGGTGCAATGGGTCATTCGTCCAAAAGATGAAGTAAATCACGATTATCGAGGTTATGCCGGTTTAGTTTTAAGCGGAAGTTACAAAGTAGGTGATGAGATAACCATTTTACCCGCAAGAATAACAACTAAAATTGTAAAAATCGAAAACAATTTAGAAACAATCGATGTAGCAAAAGCAGGAGATAATGTGGTGTTGCATTTTGAGAATAATATTGATGTCAGCCGAGGTGATACAATTGTACTATCAAATCAATTACCAACAGAAGCCAATCAAATTAATACTTGGATTTCTTGGTTAGATAATGCCCAACTTCAATTAGGGAAAACCTATTTGCTACAGCATCGATTTAAAAATGTAAGAGTAAAAGTTCAATCGATAAATCAAAAATGGAATATTAATGAATGGCAATTCACACCAACAGAAGAAATCAAATTAAACGATATTGCTCAGATAACTTTAAAAACTAATCAACCCTTGTTTTTTGATCCTTTTGATAAAAATGCAAAATCTGGAAATGCTATTCTAATTGATGAAACCACATTTAATACGGTAGGCGCTTTAATGTTTTTAGAAAATTAAAAAGAATATGAATCAATCCAATTTCAATAGCGAACTGTTATTCCAAAGGAATTTAAAAGAAAAGCGAAACTTTCTTGATAAAACCAAAGCAGAAAATTGGTTGGAAAATCTATTTGCATGGTTGTTTTGCACTCAAGAAGAATGTTTGGACTATGATTCGTTTCAAGAAAAGGAATTGATTTTAAGAAATGAGTTACAAATATTGTTAAAGCAATCAAAAGTTGTTTCGGAAATAGATTTTACAAATAGATTTTTCGAGAGTTTAGTTGCAATTCATTCCGATTTGTTGTCCGATTTAGAAGCTATTTTAGATTTTGATCCAGCTGCAAAATCAAGAGCCGAAGTGCTTCTAGCTTATCCTGGTTTTTTTGCCATTTTCGTTTATCGAATTGCAAATAATTTATGGGTGCATAGAGTGAATATTTTGCCTAGAGTACTTTCAGAATTGGCACATAGTAAAACAGGTATTGATATTCATCCTGGAGCTAATATAGGAAAGCGTTTCTTTATCGATCATGGTACTGGAATTGTAATTGGTGAGACAGCAAAAATAGGAAGCAATGTTAAAATTTATCAAGGTGTAACACTTGGAGCATTAAGTGTTAGTAAAAAGAAAGCAAAAGAAAAAAGACATCCTACGATTGAAGATGATGTAATAATTTATGCCAATGCCACAATTTTAGGAGGAAATACAACTATTGGAAAAGGAGCTGTAATTGGCGGAAATGTATGGATAACCGAATCCATTCCTGCACAATCGCTAGTGTATCATAAAAGCGAAATCATCGTGAAAACAAAAATAGAGTACAACAACATTATCGATTTTAGTATTTAAAAAAAATAAAACTTAGTAAGATGAAAGTAAATAATATCTTAGAAACCATTGGAAATACGCCAGTTGTAAAAATAAATAAGCTTTTCGGAGCTAATAAAAATGTATTTATAAAATTAGAAAGAACGAATCCAGGAAACAGTATAAAAGATAGAATTGCATTAGCAATGATTGAAGATGCTGAAGCAAAAGGATTACTAAATTCAAACAGCGTGATTATTGAACCAACTTCTGGAAACACCGGAATTGGATTGGCGCTTGTAGCAGCTGTGAAAGGCTATAAAGTAATTTTAGTAATGCCAGAATCGATGAGTGTGGAACGTAGAAAATTAATGGAAATTTACGGTGCCGAATTCGATTTAACGCCAAGAGAAAAAGGTATGAAAGGAGCTATTGAAAGAGCTGCTGAATTAGTTTCTCAAACACCAAATGCATGGTCGCCTTCACAGTTTAAAAATCCAGCAAATGTTGAAGTGCATCAAAAAACAACTGCTCAAGAAATTTTAGCTGATTTTCCAAATGGATTAGATTATATTATTACTGGTGTAGGAACTGGTGGACATATTTCTGGAGTAGCTGCAGTTGTTAAGGCTAAATTTCCAAATGTAAAAGTAATTGCAGTGGAACCAGAATTATCACCGGTTTTGAGTGGAGGAAGTCCTTCGCCACATCCGCTTCAAGGAATTGGTGCTGGATTTATTCCCGAAAATTATCACGGAAATTTAATCGATGAGGTGATTCAAGTTTCAAAAGATGAAGCCTTTGAATATACCAGAAATATTGCCAAACAAGAAGGGATTTTAGTAGGAATTTCCACAGGAGCATCTCTGGCAGCAGTAGCAAAAAAAGTAGCCTCATTACCTGATGATGCTGTAGTGTTAACCTTTAATTACGATACAGGAGAACGATATCTTTCCATAGAAGGATTGTTCTAAAAATCAGTAATTTATTGTAGAGATTTCACTCCGATTTAAACACGGAGGAGCCATTTCTATGCCTAATTTCAAAAAAATACAATGATACAAATAGCAAAAAAAGGAAAGGTAATTTTAGCTGGAGCAGGTCCTGGAGACCCCGATTTAATAAGTCTGAAAGCCCTAAAATACTTGCAAACTGCAGATGTAGTTTTAACCGATAGATTAGTTTCGCCTGAATTAATTGAAGAGTATGCGCGTAAAGATGCTGAAGTAATTTATGTTGGCAAACAATGCTCTAAAGGAATTTGGACACCTCAAAAAGATATTAATGAACTTATTGTTGAGTTTGCATTGCAAGATAAACTAGTGTTAAGATTAAAAGGTGGTGATGCTAGTCTTTTTTCTAATATTTTAGATGAATTACAGGTGGTAAAAAACAATAATATTCCGTATGAAATTATTCCAGGAATTTCAGCTGCTTTTGGTGCGGCTTCTTACACAGGAATTCCTTTAACAGCTAGAGAATATTCAAGAGGAGTGCGTTTTTTAACCTTGTATGATTTAAGCACCGTGAAGCAAAATCAATGGCAAGATTGGGCAACAACAGAAGATACTTTGGTTTTTTATATGAGCGGTCAACGATTAGATTTGCTGACAAAACAGCTTTTAAATTTCGGAATTGATACTTCTAAAGGAATTGCTGTAGTGCAACAAGCGACCACTCCAAATCAAAAAACAAGTGTGTTTTCTTTTGAAGAAATACAAAGTAAATCTTTACCAGAATTCGAATATGTCCCCACCTTATTAATCATCGGTAAAGTAGTGAATTTGCATCATGATTTTGCTTGGTTTACTGAGAAAAACTCATCCGAATCCTATTTCGATAATCATAAAAATATTTACCAAAATGCTATCTGAAACTAAACTATCACTATTACAACAATTGGTGCAAAGTGCATCAACAGAAGAAATTATTTGGACAAAAGGCTATTTAGCTGGGTTTATAGATAAAAATCTGATTAAAAATGCGGTTCCAACTATTGAAAACCCAATTGCAGTTACTGTAAAACCGTTAATTATTTACGGAACTGAAACAGGAAATTCTAAAAAAGTAGCCTCTAGTTTATTGGCGAATTTCAAAAAGAATAAAATTCAAGCTAAAGCGATTGATGTGTTCCAATTTGATATTGCAAAATTAGAAAAAGAAAACTTAGTTCTTTTCGTAATGAGTACACAAGGCGAGGGCGAATTCCCTCAAAACGCGGTAAGTTTTTACGAAAGTTTAAAAACGTCAAATCTAAATCTTAATAAAGTATCTTTTGCGGTTTTAGGATTAGGAGATTCTTCTTATCCGTTATTTTGTAATGCAGGGGTTTTGTTAGATGAAGTTCTATTAGAAAAAGGAGCAAATCGTTTGTTACCCTTGGTAAAAGCGGATGTTGATTTTGCAGAAACAGTTTCAATCTGGGAATCCGATTTACAAAAAGCATTTCTAAATTTAGGTTCAAATGTTACGAACGAAGTTAAACCAACAAGTTCAATAGTTTCTTCTGGTAAGAAAAATTATTTAGGAAAAATCAGTCACAAGGTAGTGTTGAATGATACAGGTTCTAACAAAGAAACCTATCATATCGAAATTGAATCGGATGACGAAATTAGTTATGAACCTGGCGATGCTTTGGGAATTGTTCCGAAAAATAAAGAAGAAGAAATCATCGCCATTGCAACTTATTTTAATGAAGAAAATTATTCAATTCTTGTAGATAAAAACGTGAGAGGTTTGTCAAAAAAATCACTACAAGCTTTTTCAAAATTGTTTGAAGTAGAAATTATTGAGGACAAAGCTAATTTGTTAGATGTGATTCATAAATACCAACCTAAAAAAGTAAAATTAGAAGAAGTAATTGCTTTGCTTTTGCCAATTGCACCAAGATTGTATTCCATTTCTTCGTCTTCGGAAGCGCATGACGGACAAGTACATTTAACTGTAAATCTGAATAAATTTAAAGTAGATGAGGAAATAAAATCGGGTTTAGCATCAGAGTTTTTAGCCGATTTTCCTATAGATGAATCATTAGAATTCTACATTCATAAAAATCAAAATTTCCGACTACCAAGTGAAGAAACAGATATCATTATGATTGGACCAGGAACTGGAATTGCTCCATTCAGAAGCTTTTTAGCAGAAAGAGATGTCACTGGCGCCGAAGGTAAAAACTGGTTGTTTTTTGGAGAACAACATTTTGCACTCGATTTTTATTATCAAACCGAAATTCAAGAATGGCTAACCACAGGTGTGTTAACCAAATTAGATACAGCTTTTTCTCGCGACCAAGAACGTAAAATTTATGTTCAAGATAGAATTCGTGAAAAAGCAACAGAATTTAATTCTTGGTTAGAAAACGGCGCAAGTATTTATATCTGCGGTCAAAAAAATCCAATGAGTCAAGATGTGGAACAAGCTATTGTTGCCGTAATTGCTCAAGAGAGAAATGTGTCAAATGAACAAGCCAAACAAGTTTTGGAGGAATTAGAAAATCAAGGAAAATATCAAAAAGACGTGTATTAACGTAAAGACGCGATTTATCGCATCTAAAATAAAAACAAAATGAGCGAAAAATTATCACCTATAGAAGATATCAAGACCAAAAGCGATGGTCTTAGAGGAACTTTAAAAGAAAGTATCGATTTAGATAATCATACAGGAAATGTCCGACCAGACGACGAAACTTTAGTGAAGTTTCACGGTATGTACGTGCAAGACGACCGTGACCGAAGAGCAGAAAGAGCTGCCAAAAAACTAGATAAATTGTATTCATTTATGATTCGGTTACGAATTCCAGGCGGCGTAATTTCTTCAGAACAATGGTTAGCAACTCATGAAATTTCGGAACAATTCGGAACGGGAACGTTGAAAATTACGACAAGGCAAACGGTACAATTACACGGATTGTTAAAACATCAATTACGACCAACGATTCAAGCTTTCAATATCGCAAAATTGGATTCAATTGCAGCATGTGGCGATGTCAACAGAAATGTAATTGTGAGTTCGCATCCACAAATTTCTCCAATTCATCAGCAGATTTACGAATATGCAGACAAAATTTCAACTTTATTATTACCTAAAACGCAATCTTATTATGAGGTTTTTATCGATGGTGAAAAAATTTATGAACGTTCTGCAGAAGCCGATGCTTTGTATGAAGATAGATATTTACCAAGAAAATTTAAAATTGCTATTGCTATTCCGCCAAGCAATGATGTAGATGTTTTTGCAAATGATATTGGATTGATTGCTATAATTGAAAATGATGTATTGAAAGGATTCAATATTGCAATTGGTGGCGGATTAGCTACAACGCATGGAAATCAAAATACATATGCGCGCTTGGGAAGTATTATTGGGTTTACCGATACGGAAGAAAAAACATTAAAAGCAGTGTATGAAATTCTTACCGTACAACGTGATTTTGGTAACCGTGTGGATAGAAAATTGTCTCGACTAAAATACACTGTCGATAAATTAACGGTGGAGGGTTTCAAAAAAGAATTAGAGAGCAGAATCGGATTTGATTTGTTGCCAGCGCAACCATTTAAATTTTCCGAAAGAAACGATCGTTTTGGTTGGGAACAAAATCATCAAGGTAAATGGTTTTATACATTGTTTGTTGAGCATGGAGTAGTGAAGCCTTATCAAAAGCAATTCTTGTATGAATTAGCGCAATTAAAAATTTCAAACTTTATTTTTTCGGGTAATCAAAACCTAATTTTAGGAGAAATCAATGATGACGATAAGTCAAAAGTCGAAGCTTTATTGGTTGCTCACAGTATTGAAAAACAAGTAAGCGCACTTAGGAAAAGTTCAATGGCTTGTGTGGCTTTACCAACATGTCCGTTAGCCTTGGCAGAAGCGCAACGCTATTTACCAGAATTAGTAACTAAAATAGAACCTTTATTAGAAAAATTTGGTTTAACAGAAGATGAAATTTCAATACGAATGACAGGTTGTCCAAACGGTTGTGGTCGTCCTTATGTAGCAGAGCTTGGTTTTATTGGAACTGGTGCTGGACAATATAATTTTATGTTGGGAGGCGATAGATATGGAGAAAGATTAAATTTTTTATACAAAGAAAAGCAAACAGAAAGTCAAATTTTAGAAGAAGTAGATAGTTTGTTTTCAAATTATATAGCTAACAAAACAATTGATGAAACATTTGGAGATTTTGCTTTTAGAACCTTTTTTAAAGATTAAAAACCATTTAAAAGTAGCATTGGTTTTATCAGTGCTACTTTTTCAAAATAGTTATGGTCAGAAAAAGACACAACATCAAAAGTTAATTTGGTATGGCTATTACAATACTTTGCAATTGAATCCAAATTGGAAACTCCATTCAGAAATCCAAGAGCGTCATTTTATTAATCCAGTGGCGCAACATCAATTGGTTTTTAGAGCAAATATCGAAAGGAGACTAGTAAATAATTGGTCGACATTAATAGGAATGACTTTGTTTTTACAAAGCCCACAAGATTCAAATTCGCCATCAAATTTAATGGTTCCAGAACTTCGCCCAAGTATTGGTTTTGTAAATTTTGAACGTTTTGGTTTATTAAAAATGAACCACAAATATCAGTTGGAAGCCCGCTTTTTTCACAATCAAGTAAATGGAGAATTGACTTCGGGATATGCTTTTTCAAATTTCCGTTTCCGATATCAACTGGGTTTCGATTATCCATTGCTAAGAGTTGATGAATCAGATAAAATTATACTAAAAATAAAAGATGAAGTAATGTTAAACATTGGGAATCAAATAGTAAAAAACACCTTTGATCAAAACCGGATTTATTTGGGTTTGAATTATGTAGTTACTCCAAATTTAGCTTTTGAAGTGGGTTATATGAACTGGTTTCAGCAACAGCAAAACGGAACGGATTATTATGATAGAAACATAATTCGATTTTCAATTTTTCATTTCATTTCTTAAACAGAACTAATTATGACGAATACACTTTTTCCAGTTTTTTTAAAAACCGAAACCGCTCATTTTCTAATTGTTGGTGGTGGAAATGTTGGTTTGGAAAAAACAGAAACCTTACTCAGACAAAATCCTGAAATTAGAATTACAGTTGTTGCTACCTATTTTCATCCAAAATTAGTTGAAATTGGTAACAAGCATCAAAATATTACTTTTTACGAAAGACCGTTTGAAGAAATCGATTTGTTAAATAAAGATTTTGTTATCATCACAACAGATAAACCAGAGGTGAATTTGGCAGTACGTGAATTAGCCAAATCTAAAGGAATAAAAGTAAATGCGGCCGACCAACCAGCTTTATGTGATTTTTATTTGGGCTCGATTGTAAATAAAGGAAGTTTAAAAATAGCTATTTCAACCAACGGAAAATCGCCAGTTCTTGCAAAGCGAATGCGAGAATATTTTACAGAAGTAATTCCCGATAATATTGAGGATAGTTTAACGATTTTAAACGATTATAGAAGCAAGCATAAAGGCGATTTTAGTCAAAAATTAGCCGATTTAAATAAGTTGACAGAAGGTTTTCAAAAAAGCAGAGAAACCAAGAAGTATAAACGTTTGGCCTTTACATTGGCGACTTCTTTTCTAATGTTTTTTATTGGGTATGGTTGTTCTACTTTAGTTTCCCTTTCTGATATTCAAAATGGACTAAGTCAGGTGCCAAATGAGTTTTATTATATGCTTTTGATTGGTTTTGTTGCCCAATTAATCGATGGAGCAGTGGGTTTAGGTTATGGGGTTACTTGTGCTACGAGTATGATGATTTTAGGTGTTAAATTGCCTGCCATAAGTGGAAGTATTCATACTGCAGAAATGTTTTCTAGTGCCATCAGTGGTTTCTCTCATTACAAGTTCGGAAATGTAAACAAGAAATTACTTTTTTGGTTGGCTTCTTTTGGAGTAATTGGTGCGGTTTTAGGAGCTTTATTTTTAGTGTATTTAGGAAATGAATATGAAAAATTAGCCTATTTGATTTTATCTGCATATACTTTTGTTATTGGTATACGATTAATCGTGATTGCTTTTAAAAAGTTTCAGTTCAAAAAGAAAATTAAATTTTTAGGCGCGTTAGGATTCACCGGAGGATTTATGGATGCTTTTGGAGGAGGAGGTTGGGGACCAATAGTCACATCAACATTATTGGCAAAAGGAAGAAAGTCTAAATATGTGGTAGGAACAGTTAGTTTGGCTGAGTTTTTTGTAACACTTGCTGCTTCAATAGTGTTTTTTACCTCTTTAGGAGTGAGTCATTGGTATATTGTTTTGGGGCTTATTCTGGGTGGGGTTATTGCCTCGCCAATTGCGGCAAAATTAGCAGGAAAATTGCCTCAGAAAGCAGCTTTGTTATTTGTGTCTTTCTTAGTTATAGTGTTTAGTGTTAGGGTGTTTTTAAAAATTGTTTGAGATTTTGAAATAATTTAGATTTATAAACTTTTATTTTGTTCTCAATAAGATATTTTTTCTACAATAATATATTTAAATAACAAAATTTAGAAAAATAATCTATTTATTTTTTTATTGTAGAAAATAAATCTAATTTTGTCCCATCAAACTAAAAGAAATAAAATGAACTTTACAATGTGCAATATGTGTATGATGATGTGGAACAATCCGCAGAGGAAAACTATTGCATAATTTCAAAAGTAAATTAATTCAATATAACCTCTGTCGAAAGCAGAGGTTTTTTTATTTCTAATAATACAAATAATATATGAAAATAGCCATTTACAATCCAAGACGATGTTGTCGAATGTGTAGCTGAAAAGCAAACTTCGAAAAAAAAATCTTAATACTTAATACAAATACCTTAATACTTAAAATACCATGAGCACAAATAAATTTGCAACAAACGCATTACACGCAGGACACGATACCACTAAAAACGCTGGAACAAGAGCCGTTCCAATTTATCAAACTACATCATACGTTTTCAATAATTCCGATCACGCTGCCAATCTTTTTGGTTTAGCCGAAGCTGGGTTTATTTACACACGATTAAATAATCCAACAAACGACATCTTAGAACAACGCTTAGCCAAATTAGAAGGTGGAATAGGAGCTGTCGTAACCGCTTCAGGAACCGCAGCCATCTCAACTGCTTTGTTAACGTTGCTAAAAGCTGGCGACCACATTGTAGCTTCTAACAGTTTATATGGTGGAACTTATAATTTATTAAACGTGACTTTGCCAAGATTAGGCATCACAACAACCTTCGTAGATCCATCAAATCCAGAAAATTTCTTAAATGCAGTACAAGAAAATACCCGTGTGTTCTTCGCTGAAAGTTTAGGAAATCCAAAATTAGATGTACTCGATTTAAAAGCCATTTCAAAAGCTGCACAAACCTACAAAGTGCCTTTTATTGTGGATAACACAGTGGCAACACCCTTTTTGCTAAACCCAATCGAACACGGAGCCAATATCGTAATTCATTCCTTGACCAAATATATTGGTGGAAACGGAACTTCACTTGGAGGTGTCATCATCGATGCAGGAAATTTCGATTGGAGCAACGGAAAATTTCCAGAATTCACAGAACCTTCAGCAGGTTATCACGGATTAAAATACTATGAAGTGTTAGGCGCAGCTTCGTTCATTGCAAAAGTTAGAATAGAAGGTTTACGCGATTTAGGCGCTTCTTTGAGTCCATTCAATGCATTTCAAATCATTCAAGGATTAGAAACATTGGCTATCCGAATCAAAAAACACAGTGAAAATGCATTAGAATTAGCCAAATGGTTGCAAAAACGTCCAGAAGTAGCTTGGGTAAATTATCCAGGATTAATTTCATCAAAATATTATGATTTAGCGCAAGAATACTTACCAGAAGGACAAAGTGGCATCGTAACTTTTGGATTAAAAGGTGGTTATGAAGCCGCTAAAAAAGTAGCTGATGAAACTCAATTTTTCTCTTTATTGGCAAATATCGGTGATACAAAATCATTGATTATTCATCCAGCAAGTACAACGCACCAACAATTGTCAGAAGAACAACAAATTACAACCGGAGTAACGAAAGATTTAATTCGTTTATCCGTTGGATTAGAAGATATAGAAGACTTGAAATCCGATTTACAAAGTGTTTTCGAAAAATTGCCAGTTCAAAATTTAGTTTAGTTTTTTGTTTGTTTGAAGGCTGCCGATAGACCTACCTAAAGGCAGCCTTTTTTTAAAAAGAAAGATGAGTAAAATTCAAAAAATAGTGTTCCAAAATGTTCCATTGCAAATTGGAGTAGTGCAAGCAAAAGTGATTTTGTCCTATCAATTATTTGGTCAATCTATTGGTTCGGCCCCTTTGGTGGTGGTGAATCATGCTTTAACTGGAAATTCACAAGTTATTGGTGAAAACGGTTGGTGGCAATCGCTCATAGGTGATGATAAAATTATCGATACCAAAAAATATGCAGTTTTAGCTTTCAATATTCCAGGAAACGGTTATCAAGATGCAGAAAATTTAATTGAAAATTATCAAGATTTCACCACTTACGATATTGCCAATTTATTTTGGAAAGGAATCGATTCGTTTAAAGTAAATCAAGTTTTCGCTATTATTGGTGGAAGTTTAGGCGGAGCAATTGCTTGGGAAATGGCTGCTATTCGACCAAAAGCGATTGCGAATTTAATTCCGGTAGCGACAAATTGGAAAGCTTCCGATTGGTTGATTGGAAATGTGTTAATTCAAGATTTGATTTTGAATAATTCCAAAAATCCAATTCACAATGCCAGAATTCACGCTATGTTATTATATCGAACGCCTGAATCATTGCAAGAAAAGTTCCATGCCAAATTGCAAAATTCGGAAGGATTGTTTCAAGTGGAAAGTTGGTTGTTGCATCACGGCGAAAAATTGCAAAACCGATTTCAACTTTCGGCTTACAAACTCATGAATCATTTATTAAAAACTACGGATATTTTTAAAAACAACAGCAAATCGGAAGTCATTACAAACATCACATCGAACATTCATTTAATAAGTGTGGATACCGATTACTTTTTTACGGCAAACGAAATCAAAACGGCTTTTCAGGAAATTAAAATTTACAAAAACAATGCATTTTATCACGAAATCAAATCCATTCACGGGCACGATGCTTTCTTGATAGAATTTGAACAACTAAACAACATACTTAAACCTATATTTAATTAGAAAAAATGAAATCGCTCACAAAACTATTTGCGGAAGCAAAATCAAATAAAAAAGCGATACCATTTGTTGCCAATAAAAAATAAAATCTAAACAAATGAAAATACTAAAATTTGGAGGAAAATCATTAGCAAACGGAGAAGGATTGCAAAAAGTAATTCAAACGATTGCTCAAAAATATTTCAATAACGAACCTATTGCGGTGGTCGTTTCGGCAAGAGGAAACGCTACAGACGAATTGGTAATTCTACTAAAAAAAGCACAAGCCAACATCAATTTTCAAGCGGATTTTGAGCAATTCAAAAAATACCAATTGGAAGGCTTGAAAGAAAACATATTTGAAGAAGAATTCTCAGTTTTACAGAAATTACTAGAAGGTGTTTCGCTTTTAGGAGATTACAGCGAAAAAATCAAAGACCAAGTCATTGCATATGGCGAAATTCTATCCGCAAAATATGTGGCTAATGTTTTAAACGAAAATAGCATCAAAGCACAATTTTCAGATGCTCGTCAGTTAATTAAAACCGATATAAACTTCGGGAATGCGCAACCAATTGATGCTGTTTCAAAGCGAAATGTCTTGGATTATTTCGAAAAAAATACGGATAAAGTTAATATTGTAACTGGTTTTATTGGTTCAACGTTACACAGTGAAACCACGACTTTAGGAAGAAACGGAAGTAATTATACCGCTTCTTTATTGGCGAATTATCTAAATGCCGAAGAATTTCAAAATTACACTCACGTTGACGGAATTTTTACCGCTAATCCTGATTTAGTTGCTGATGCAAAAAAAATAGAACGATTATCTTTTAATGAAGCGAATGAGTTAGCGAATTTCGGAGCACAAATTTTACATGCCAAAACCATCATTCCTTTGGTGGAAAAAAACATTCCGTTACGTATTTTAAATACTTTCAATCCTGAAAATAACGGAACTTTAATCACTGCCGAGCAAACCAATGAAGGCATCAAATCGCTTTCGGTTTTAACCAATGTGTCACTTATAAATTTAGAAGGAAGAGGTTTGTTGGGAAAAACAGGTGTTGATGCACGAATTTTCCGTGTAATGGCTGAAAACGATATTAGTGTTAGCATTATTTCGCAAGGTTCTTCAGAAAGAGGAATTGGTTTAGTGGTGAGTTCTGATAAGGCTTCCAAAGCTTTGGTTGGTTTGGAAAAAGAATTTGAAACCGATTTTTACACAAAAGATGTCAATAAAATTTCGATAAACGATAACATTGCGGTGATTTCGATTATTGGGCAAGATTTAACGAATTTTCACAAACCTTATACGGCTTTAATCCGAAATAAAATCACTCCAATTTTATTAAATAATACGGTTACGGGAAGAAATATCAGTTTGGTTATCAGTCAAGATGAATTCAAACGTGCTTTAAATGTAATTCATGGCGAAATTTTTGGTGTAGCGAAAAAAATCAATATCGCAATTTTTGGCCACGGAACGGTTGGCGGAACTTTGATTTCACAAATTCTAGAATCAGCAAAAAATATCGAAAAACGAAAAGGAATCAAGTTGAATGTATTTGCGATTGCGAATTCAAAGAAAGTGTTGTTGAATAAATTTGGAATTAGTGAAAATTGGAAAGCTACGTTAGAAGATAAAGGTCAGGAATACAAAGTTGAAGACATAATTGCTTACGCGAAAGAACATCATTTGGAAAATTTAATTGCAATAGACAACACCGCAAGTTCAACTTTTATTGAAAATTACATTTCGTTAGCCGAAAATAGTTTCGATTTAATTTCGTCAAACAAAGTAGCGAATACCGTAAGCTTCGATTTTTATAAAACGTTGCGAAAAGTACTAAAAGATAACCAAAAAGAATATCTATATGAAACCAATGTGGGTGCTGGATTACCATTGATTGATACAATAAAATTATTGCATTTATCAGGTGAGAATATTACTAAGATTAAAGGCGTTTTTTCAGGAACATTGAGTTATTTATTTAATAATTTTTCAGTTGAAAACAAGAAATTTAGTGAAGTTTTAAAAGAAGCCATCGACAAAGGTTTTACAGAACCTGATCCAAGAGAAGATTTAAACGGAAACGACGTTGGAAGAAAATTATTAATCTTAGCACGCGAATTAGATTTACAAAACGAATTCGAAGAAATCCAAATTCAAAACCTAATTCCAGAAGCTTTACGCGAAGGAAGTGCAACCGATTTTCTGAAACGTTTATCAGAATTAGACGGAATTTACCAAAACATCAAAGACGCTCAAGGTCCAAACGAAGTATTGCGTTACATTGGTGAATTATCAGGCGATTTGCAACAAGATAAAGGAAAATTAGAAGTGAAATTAATTTCCGTTCCAGCAAACTCAGCTTTAGGTTCTTTAAAAGGTTCCGATTCTATTTTCGAAATTTATACCGAATCTTATGGAGAGCAACCTATCGTAATTCAAGGCGCCGGAGCTGGAGCTTCGGTAACTGCAAGAGGCGTTTTTGGCGATATTTTACGCTTATCCGAAAAAAAATTATAACCACAACCTGCAAGGTTTTTTTGAACTTTGTAGGTTTTTAAACTTAAATGAACTTAAACTATTCTTTATAAGTCAAGTAAAACTTATATGACTTATATGTTTAAAAAAACAAAACCATGAGCAACCAAAATTTAGGATTAGAAACCCAAGCCATCAGAACGCAATTAGAACGCACACAATATTTAGAACATTCCGTACCCTTATATTTAACTTCCAGTTTTATTTTTGAAGATGCAGAAGATATGCGCGCTTCATTTGCGGAGGAGAAGGAGCGCAATATTTACAGTCGATTTTCCAATCCCAATATATCCGAATTTGTTGAGAAAATTTGTTTGATGGAAGGAGCAGAAGACGGTTACGCTTTCGCAACCGGAATGGCAGCGGTGTATTCTACTTTTGCTGCTTTATTGAATTCGGGCGATCACATTGTTTCGGCAAGTAGTGTTTTTGGTTCGACACATACGTTGTTTACTAAATATTTTCCAAAATGGAATATTACGACGAGTTATTTCGATGTCAATCAACCAGAAACGATTGAAAATTTTATTCAACCAAATACGAAAATTCTTTATGCGGAATCACCAACCAATCCAGCAGTTGATATTCTAGATATAGAATTGTTGGGGAAAATTGCTAAAAAGCATAATCTGATTTTAATTATCGATAACTGTTTTGCTACTCCTTACATTCAAAATCCTATTCAATTTGGAGCCGATTTAGTCATTCATTCTGCCACCAAATTGATCGATGGCCAAGGTCGTGTTTTAGGCGGAGTCATCGTTGGACGTTCTGATTTAATTCGTGAAATTTATTTATTTTCTCGAAATACTGGACCTGCTTTGTCGCCTTTTAATGCTTGGGTGTTGTCAAAAAGTTTAGAAACGTTGCCAGTTCGTATTGAAAAACATTGCGAAAACGCTTTAAAAGTTGCTGAATTTTTAGAAAATCATTCCAATGTTGCTTCGGTAAAATATCCTTTTTTGAATTCGCATCCACAATATGAAGTCGCTAAAAAGCAAATGAAATTAGGTGGAAATATTGTGGCTTTCGAAATTAAAGGAGGAATTGAATCAGGTAAAAAATTCTTGGATAAAATCAAATTATGTTCCTTATCTGCAAATCTAGGTGATACGCGTTCGATTGTAACACATCCTGCTTCTACAACGCATAGCAAATTATCAGAAGAAGAACGTTTGGCTGTGAGTATAACCGATGGTCTGGTGCGCGTTTCTGTTGGTTTAGAAACCGTTCAAGATGTAATTAATGACTTAAAACAAGCGTTAGAATAAAAGTTTTTAAATTATTTTATAGATTTATATCCTTAATTTAAGATTAAAATAGGAATATAAATCTATAAACAATATTTTTTTAATGAAATTTCAGAAAATATTTCATTATTTCAATTTTGTCACTACATTTGCAGTGTTCATAATTTTAGTGTTTGTTATCACGAAAGCTGGAGGGAATAGACCCTATGAAAGCTTAGCAACCTCTCGCCCTTGCGGAAAGGTGCTACATTCTATTCCGATACTATCGGAAGCAGATAACGTTAGAATTGCTCTCCAACTTTCTACGGTAACAAATTAGTTAATCAAGAAAATTAGGCAATTAGCCTTTGCGAGAGAATAAAATGTCAAAAATTCAAGAAGAAATCAAAAAACGAATTCTCGTGCTCGATGGAGCCATGGGAACGATGTTACAACGTTATAAATTTGAAGAAGAAGATTTTAGAGGCGAACGCTTTAAAGATTTTCCGCATCCTTTAAAAGGAAACAACGATTTGCTTTCCATTACTCAACCAGAAGCTGTAAAATCAGTACATCGCGCTTATTTTGAAGCGGGAGCTGATATTGTAGAAACCAATACTTTTTCGGGAACGACTATTGGAATGGCGGATTATTATTTGGAAGATTTAGTTTACGAACTGAATTTTCAATCCGCTAAAATCGCCCGAGAAGTCGCAGATGAATTTACAGACAAGTCAAGATTTGTGGCTGGTTCAATAGGTCCAACCAACAGAACAGCATCTATGTCACCTGATGTAAACGACCCAGGATTTCGTGCGGTGAGTTTTGACGATTTAAAAATCGCTTACAAACAACAAGTTGAAGCTTTAATTGATGGTGGTTGCGATTTACTTTTGGTAGAAACAATTTTCGATACACTCAATGCAAAAGCGGCTTTGTTTACAATTGAAGAAGTAAAAGAAGAACGTAATATCGATATTCCAGTAATGGTTTCAGGTACAATTACCGATGCTTCTGGAAGAACATTATCGGGACAAACTGTAGAAGCTTTTTTAATTTCGATTTCACATATTCCATTGTTAAGTGTTGGGTTTAATTGCGCTTTAGGAGCTGACCAATTGAAACCATATTTAAAAACATTAAGTCATAATACGCAATTGAATATTTCAGCTCATCCAAATGCTGGTTTACCCAATGCCTTCGGACAATACGACCAAACTCCTGAAGAAATGCAACAATTAATTCGGGAGTATTTACAAGAAAATTTAGTAAATATCATCGGTGGATGTTGCGGAACTACACCAGAACACATCAAATTAATTGCTGAGGTTGCAAAAGAATTCAAACCTAGGACGCAACAATTGAAATCTGTTTAATTGGTGAAATTCGTGGCAAAAAATATTACAATGAAAAACAGAACAATAAATATAAATTTCGAATCATTTTTAAATTCACAACGATGTTGGGTTTGCCAATATGTTAGTGATAGTAAAGTCTTTTGGAAGTCTGTTGCAAAACACTATAAAAGAATAAGTAATGAGTTATAATTCCGATAAATATTTAAAATTATCAGGTTTAGAACCTTTGATTGTAACTCCAGAAACCAATTTTGTAAACGTTGGAGAACGAACAAACGTTACAGGTTCGCGAAAGTTTCTTCGTTTAATCAAAGAAGAAAAATACAACGAAGCGCTTTCGGTTGCACGAGAACAAGTAGAAGGTGGTGCGCAAATCATCGATGTCAACATGGACGAAGGAATGTTGGATGGCGTATATGCCATGACTAAATTTCTGAATTTAATCGCAGCCGAACCTGATATTGCCCGAGTTCCTGTTATGATTGATTCTTCAAAATGGGAAATCATCGAAGCAGGTTTAAAAGTGATTCAAGGGAAAGGAGTTGTGAATTCGATTTCTTTAAAAGAAGGAGAAGCTACTTTTATTCATCATGTCAAATTAATCAAACGATACGGTGCGGCAGTAATTGTAATGGCTTTTGACGAAAATGGTCAAGCGGATACTTTTGAAAGACGTATCGAAATCTGTAAAAGAAGTTATGATATTTTGGTTAATCAAGTTGGTTTTCCTGCCGAAGATATCATTTTTGATCCCAATATTTTTCCAGTGGCAACCGGAATGGAAGAGCATAAATTAAATGCATTAGATTTCTTCCGAGCAACCAAATGGATTCGTGAAAATCTTCCGTATGCGAATATTTCTGGTGGTGTGAGTAACGTGTCTTTTTCTTTTCGTGGAAATGATAAAGTGCGTGAAGCAATGCATTCTGCCTTCTTGTATCATGCGATCCAAAACGGAATGACAATGGGAATTGTGAATCCTGAAATGTTGGAAATTTATGACGAAATTGATCCTATTTTATTAGAACATGTGGAAGACGTTTTATTAAATAGACGTGAAGATGCCACAGAGCGTTTGTTAGATTTAGCGGAAAGTTTCAAAGGTGATGTGAAATCAAATGAAAAAGTAATTCAAGAATGGAGAAATGGTTCAGTTCAAGAGCGATTAACGCATTCGTTAGTAAAAGGAATCGACGAATTTATCGAAATTGATATTGAAGAAGCACGTCAGTTGGCTAAAAAACCAATCGAAGTTATCGAAATCAATTTGATGGCCGGAATGAATGTGGTGGGTGATTTGTTTGGTTCAGGAAAAATGTTCTTGCCACAAGTAGTAAAATCGGCCCGCGTGATGAAAAAAGCGGTGGCTTATTTGCTTCCTTATATTGAAGCTTCAAAAGATGGTTCTACTTCGTCAAGTGCAGGAAAAGTATTGATGGCGACTGTAAAAGGCGATGTGCATGATATTGGAAAAAACATAGTTTCAGTAGTTTTAGCCTGTAATAATTTCGAAATCATTGATTTAGGTGTGATGGTTCCGCCAGAAAAAATTATTGAAATAGCTATTAAAGAAAACGTAGATATTATTGGTTTGAGTGGTTTGATTACGCCTTCGTTGGACGAAATGGTGTATTTAGCTAAAGAAATGGATAAATTGAATATCAAAATTCCAGTAATGATTGGTGGTGCGACAACTTCTCGTGCACATACTGCTGTGAAAATTGCTCCAGAATATAAGGAAACCGTTGTTCATGTTAACGATGCTTCTCGTGCGGTAACTGTTGCAACGAATTTATTACAGCCCGATACAAAAGTTACTTATGCAAAATCACTTCGTGAAGAATATGACACGCTTCGTGAAGGTTATTTAAACAGAAGTCGAGAGAAAAATTTCTTATCTATTAAAGAAGCAAGAAAAAATAAATTCAAAATTGATTGGGAAAATTACGAACCTATAAAACCCAATTTCATCGGAACAAAAACCATTGAAGTGGAACTTTCCGAATTGGTAGATTTTATCGATTGGACACCCTTTTTTCAATCGTGGGAACTGTATGGGAAATATCCAGCGATTTTAACCGATGAAATTGTAGGTGAACAAGCCACTAATCTTTTTGAAGATGCGCAAAAAATGCTTTCTCAAATTGTTTCCGAAAAGTGGTTTTCTGCCAAAGGGATTTTGGGAATTTTTCCAGCGAATACAGTAAATGATGATGATATTGAGCTTGTCACTTCGAGCGGAGTCGAGAAGTTTCTGAGTTTAAGACAACAATCACAAAAAACGGTTGGAGCTCCAAATATCGCATTGGCGGATTTTATTGCTCCAAAAGAAATTGGCAAACAAGATTACATTGGATGTTTCTGTGTGTCAACCGGTTTTGGAGTGGATGAGAAAGCGTCGGAATTCGAAAAACAATTGGACGATTATAATTCGATTTTGGTAAAAGCTTTGGGAGATAGATTAGCAGAAGCTTTTGCAGAATATTTACACTTAAAAGTTCGAAAAGAAATTTGGGGCTACGCTTCTGATGAGGTTTTGTCAAATGAGGATTTAATCAAAGAACAATACAACGGAATTCGTCCCGCACCGGGTTATCCTGCTTGTCCAGATCATTTAGAAAAGCCAACTATTTGGAAATTATTAAATGTAGAACAAGAAATAGGAGTAAAGCTAACCGAAAGTATGGCAATGTGGCCAGCTTCATCGGTTTCAGGATATTATTTTGCGAATCCAGAAAGTAAATATTTTGGTTTAGGAAAAATTAAAAAAGACCAATTAGAAGATTACGCCAAAAGAAGAAATAGTAGTGTTGAACAAGCCGAAAAATGGCTCTCACCCAATTTAGCAGATTAAAATGAAAGTAACCGAACATATACAAAACGCCAACGGAAAACCTTTGTTCTCCTTCGAAATTTTACCGCCGTTAAAAGGACAAAATATTCAATCTATTTTTGATAGTATTGATCCGTTAATGGAATTCAATCCGCCGTTTATTGATGTAACCTATCATCGTGAGGAATATGAATTTAAAGAATTAGCAAATGGTTTGCTTCAAAAAAAAGTAGTAAAAAAACGTCCGGGAACCGTTGGAATTTGTGCTGGAATTCAGAATAAATATGAAGTGGACGCTATTCCGCATATTTTGTGTGGTGGTTTTACCAAAGAAGATACTGAAAATCTGTTGATTGATTTAGATTTCTTGGGAATTGACAATGTAGTGGCACTTCGTGGTGATGCAGTAAAAAGTGAAATTTACTTCAAACCCGAAAAAGAAGGACATTCGTATGCTTCAGAATTAGTAACACAAATTAGCAATTTAAATAACGGAATTTATTTGGATGAAGATTTACAAAATTCGACTAAAACTGATTTTTGCATTGGAGTTGCGGGTTATCCAGAAAAGCACATGGAGGCGCCTAGTTTAGATAGCGACATTCATTTCGTAAAACAAAAAATAAAAAACGGAGCCGATTATATCATTACACAAATGTTTTTTGACAATAAAAAATTCTTCGATTTTGTTAAAAAATGCAGAGCCGCCGGAATTACAGTGCCTATTATTCCAGGATTAAAACCTATCGCAACAAAGAAACAATTGAATTTAATTCCACATCGTTTTAGTATTGAATTACCCGATGATTTGATAATGGCGGTTGTAAAAGCCAAAGATAATGATGCAGTGAAACAAATTGGAATAGAATGGTGTACGCAACAAAGTAAAGAATTAGTTGCGGCAGGTATTCCCGTTTTACATTATTATTCAATGGGTAAGGCTGAAAATATAAAAACTATTGCAAAAGATATATTTTAACCATTTTTTCGTTCTTTTAAAAGGCTGATAAATAGAGGGTTTTTAATATTTTTTTAATAAAAGCTTGTAGGTGTAATTTTTATTTCGTAACTTCATAGAAATAAAAATCAAGTTATTATGAAAAATTTTATATTCACTTTCGTAATAGTGCTTGCAACCCAAATTGGATTTGCAGGTGAATTAGACTCTGTTTTAATTAAAGCTAGAGCATTAACTGAGAAAAAAGATTACACTGAAGCAATAAAGGTATATGAAAGTTATATCAAATTGTCTAAAGGTGAAAACTTAAAAGATGTATACATAGAAGTAGCAAATTGTTATTTCTATCAAGGCAATAAAAAAGAAGCTGTAAATAATATTAAAGCTGCTATTGTAAAATCTGGTTTTACAGAAGAAGATTTTATTTATAGTTCTATTTTAGATGAAAAATTATCTTCATATGCGCTTTCTGTTTTATATGATGATTATTTTAAACTTAGAAATAAGTATTTGGCAACGTTAAATTAATATTTTTTAGCCAATGCTTTTTTGGAATCTCCTTACAAGGTTTATTTGTAAGGAGATTTTTTTATTGCGTATTATGTGATTTACTTTTTCCCTGTTTTTTCTCTAAAAATCTGCTCTAAGTTTTTACTTTTTAATACAATTTGTAAAGTTCTTAATTGGTTTGCTTGAGCAAAGTCAAATAAAACGGGACGCATATCAGTTGCTGCAGTAAAAGTAAGTTCCCAAACTAAATCGTGAGTGTTTTTTGCTGATTTTAAATTTGAAAGAGAACTAAAAATATTTTCATCAACTTTTTTATCAAATTCTACTTCAATAACTTGTTCTGGATCTTCAGCAACTAAGTTGTTTAATTTTTTGTCGGTTACAATCTTTCCTTTGTCAATAATAATAATTCGATCACAAATAGCTTCTACTTCTTGCATAATGTGCGTTGATAGAAAAACCGTTTTATCCTTACCAATGTTTTTAATCAAATCACGAATTTCAACCAACTGATTTGGATCTAAACCTGTTGTTGGTTCATCCAAAATCATTACATCAGGATTGTGTAATAAGGCAGTTGCTAATCCTACACGTTGGCGATATCCTTTAGAAAGTTCACCAATTTTCTTATGACTTTCAGGAGTTAATCCTGTCAAAGCGATTACTTCATCAATTCTCGATTTGGCAACTTTGTGTAAATCGGCATTAAAAGCCAAATATTCTCTCACATATAAATCCAAATACAACGGATTATGTTCTGGTAAATATCCAACCGACTTCTGTACTTCTTTTTGTGCCAAAGTTACATCGTGTTCGTTAACCACTGCGGTTCCACTATCGGCTGTTAAATAAGTGGTCAAAATTTTCATTAAGGTTGATTTTCCAGCACCATTAGGACCTAAAAAACCTACGATTTCTCCTTTTTTTACAGAAAAACTAATGTTGTCTAACGCTTTTTGGTCTCCGTAATTTTTTGAAATATTTTGAACTTCTATTGACATATGATGTAAATTTTAGCAAAAGTAACTTTTTTTAAAAGAACTCAAATTTATTTAAAAAAGTATTTCAATTTCATTTTTTTTACTACTTTAGCAAAATATAATAACAAAGTCATAATGCTTAACAACAGCACGTTTTTTTATAACAATTCTTTTAATTTCTTCTGGAAACAGTTGAGGGATTGTTGTGCTATTATATAAATCAAAGAAATTTATTTTAAAAACATACAATCCCGATGCAAATCGGGATTTTTTTTTTGCTCATAATTATGGAGATTAAAATCGCAATTCAGGGAATTCAAGGGTCGTTTCATCACCAAGTAGCACATCGTTATTTTGGTGAAGCAATTGGTTTGGATGAATGTGTTACATTTAGAGATGTAGCTAATAGTCTAAAAAATAACCAGTCAGACAAAGCGATCATGGCGATTGAAAACTCAATAGCGGGCGCTATTCTACCAAATTATGCTTTAATCGATTCATACGATTTACACATTATAGGAGAGCATTTTTTAGACATACACATGAATTTGATGGTGTTTCCTGGGCAAACTATTGAAGAGATTCAAGAAGTACATTCGCATCCAATTGCTTTGTTGCAATGTGCCAATTTCTTCAGTCAATATCCACATATTAAATTGGTAGAAAGTTCGGATACCGCAATCACCGCAAAACGAATTCAGGAAAATCAATTAAAAGGAATCGGTGCTCTTGGCGGACCAGTTGCTTCCGAAATTTATAATTTGGAAATCATTGCAAATGGAATTCACACCGTAAAAAGTAATAAAACACGCTTTGTTGTTTTAAAAGCTTCCAATAAAGAAATTCCGAAAGAACTCATCAATAAAGCATCGATAAAATTTGAATTAGATGACATGCCGGGTTCGTTGGCAACGGTTTTAAATGTTTTGAATAATTGCAAATTGAATTTAACGAAAATTCAATCACTTCCTATTATCGAAACACCTTTTACTTATGCTTTTTTTGTGGATGTAGTTTTTGAAAAATACAAGCACTTTGAAAAAGCGAAAAAAGTAATGGAAATTATGACGACGCATTTCAAGGTTTTGGGCGAATATGAAAGAAGTAAACAATAATAATTTAAGAATAAATAGTAATTTTACAGTGAAATAAGGATTATGGAAAATAAAAAAGAATTACGCACTTGGTTAGATGATTTTCAGTTAAATCATCCGCTTGTTATAGCAGGGCCATGTAGTGCAGAAACCGAAGAACAAGTTTTAAAAATTGCACACGAATTAAAAAATTCGGATGTTTCGATTTTCCGTGCGGGAATTTGGAAACCTCGCACGCGTCCAGGCGGATTTGAAGGAGTGGGAGAAATTGGATTAAAATGGTTGCAAAAAGCCAAAGCAGAAACAGGTTTGTTAATGGCAACCGAAGTAGCAACAGCAGCTCACGTAAAATTAGCATTGGAACACGATATTGATGTGCTGTGGATTGGAGCCAGAACTACTGTAAATCCATTCGCAGTTCAGGAAATTGCTGATGCATTAGAAGGAACTGATAAAATTGTTTTGTTGAAAAATCCAGTTAATCCTGATTTATCTTTATGGATTGGTGGTTTAGAGCGATTGTATAATGCGAACATCAAGAAATTAGGTGTAATTCACAGAGGGTTTTCCACTTACGAAAAAACAAAATATCGCAATAATCCCGAATGGCAAATAGCGATTGATTTACAAAATCGTTTTCCTGATTTACCTTTAATTTGTGATCCTTCCCACATTACAGGCAAGCGCGATATGATTCAAGAAGTGTCGCAACAAGCGTTAGATTTGAATTACGACGGATTAATTATTGAAACACACATTGACCCAGATAATGCGTGGAGTGATGCCGCACAACAAGTAACACCTGCTACATTGAAGCAAATGTTCATCAATTTACGCGTTAGAAAAGTGTCGGATGATGAAAGCGAATACAACCAAAAAATGGCAAAACTGCGTATGCAGATTGATGAATATGATGGAAAGTTGTTAGAAATTTTAGGAAATAGAATGAAAGTAGCCGATAAAATAGGCTCATTAAAGAAAGATAAAAACGTTGCAATTCTTCAAAACCAACGTTGGAATGAAATTTTAGGGAAAATGATTTTGGAAGGCGAAGAAAAGGGTTTAAGTAACGATTTTGTAATGTTGTTGTTTAAAGCGATACATCAGGAGAGTATTAATCATCAAGAAAAAATAATTCGTGAAAATTAATTTTGTTAAATAAGGCAATTGCCTTATATATTTATTTATATATTTTCATTAATATTGTATTTTAATAATTAACATAAATTTTAAAAAAAAATGAAAAAATTCTTATTATTAGCTGTAGCATTTTTAGGTTTTGCAGCAAACGCTCAAGTTGACAAAATTTATAAACACAGCGGTGAAGTTGTAGAAGGTAAAGTACTTAGATTAGACGAATATACAGTTGTATTCAAATATGATGGTGAAGATGCTGAAAATACATTTGGAAAATATGCAATTGAAAAAATTGTTTATGGTAAAACAGGCCGCGTTGAAGAAGTTACAGAAAAAATCATAATCAACGGTGAAGCTGATTGGGAAAAAGTAGTTATTTTAGAAGATAAATCTTATATCGCTGGATTAAAAAAAGGTGGTGAAGTAAGAGGTAAAACAGGATTAATTAACTTCCAAACAGGAAATACTGGGGATAAAAAAGCTCAAAAGAAATTAAAAATGGATGCAGCTAAGCAAGGTTGTCCTTTTATTCTGTTAACAGCTGATAAAACTACTGTAGGAGCAAACTCTAATGCATTAGGAGGATCACAAGCAATTAAAACAGGTGTTTCTTATAAATACTAATTTTAGTAATACAACATCAAAAGGCTACTTAATCAAGTAGCCTTTTTTATTTATAGTTTTTAACAAGAAACACTATCTTTGTTGAAAATAATTATTAGTTATCCTGAGCTAGTCGAAGGACTAACTTCTAACTTCTAACTTTGCATGACTGGAATCGTATATAAATCTACAGGAAGTTGGTACACCATTAAAACTGAAAATGGTGCTTTTTTAGAGTGCCGTATAAAAGGTAAATTTAGAATGAAGGGTATTAAAAGTACCAATCCTATTGCGGTGGGAGATGTAGTAGATTACGATATCGAAAATACAACCGATGAAACTACGGGAGTAATTACTACTATTCACGAACGTAAAAACTATATTGTTAGAAAATCTGTGAATTTATCACATCAAATGCATATCATTGCATCGAATATTGATGTGGTTTTTTTATTGGTTACCATCAATAATCCACCAACAACAACAAGTTTTATCGATCGTTTTTTAGTTACTGCCGAAGCTTACGGAATTGAAGCGGTAATCGTTTTTAATAAAATTGATACGTTTGATGACCCAACATTAGATGAACAATTGTATTTACAGCATGTTTATTCTTCAATTGGTTATAAATGTTTACGCGTTTCTGCTAAAGATGGAAAAGGAATTGACGAATTAAAAGCTTTAATGAAAGATAAAGTTTCTATGTTTTCTGGGCATTCAGGTGTTGGGAAATCAACTTTGGTAAACACGTTAGAACCTTCGTTAAATTTAAAAACCAAACAAATTTCGGAATCACACGCACAAGGAAAACACACTACAACTTTTGCTGAAATGTTTGATTTGTCTTTTGGAGCACAAATTATAGATACACCCGGAATTCGTGGTTTTGGAATTGTTGATATGGAAAAACAAGAAATTGGAGATTATTTTCCAGAATTCTTTGCTTTAAAAGACCAATGTAAATTTAATAATTGTTTACATAAAGACGAACCACATTGCGCCATAAAAAATGCGTTAGAAAAAGATGAAATTGCGTGGTCACGTTATAAAAGTTATACCCAAATTTTAGAAGGAGACGAAGAGCAATATCGCGCCGACATTTACGATGCAGAGAGAAGAGCCAGCGATGAAACTAGAAAATAAATTGTTTTTACGGATTTACGTAAATCTTTTCTGATATTTTTTATATTTTTGACCTTTATTTTCAATGAAAACAGTAATTCAACGGGTTTCCGAATCATCAGTTTGTATAAACAATGAAGTTGTAGCTCAAATTCAACAAGGCTTATTAGTTTTAGTTGGAATTGAAGACGCCGATAATCAAGAAGATATCAATTGGTTAACATCAAAAATTGCTAATCTTCGCATTTTTGCTGATGAAAATGATGTGATGAATTTGTCATTAAAAGACATTAATGGAGAAATGATAATTGTAAGTCAGTTTACATTACATGCTGCAACAAAAAAAGGAAACCGGCCGAGTTATATCAAAGCCTCAAAACCAGATGTTGCTATTCCGCTCTATGAATCTTTTGTCCAACAAATGGAAGCAGAATTAGGAAAAAAAATACAAACCGGTCAATTTGGAGCCGACATGAAAGTAAGCTTAGTTAATGACGGACCTGTTACGATTATAATTGATACAAAAAATAGAGAGTAAATTTAAGAATTTAAAATTTGTTATGATTAAGAGAATTATTTTATTGTTCGTTTTTCCAATATTTTGTTTTTCCCAAGATTTTAATTTGACAGCATTATCTATTCCTAAGGAATTATCAGAAAATGCGAATAGTGTTGTTAGAAATCAAAAAATTGAGATAGAAATTCCGTCTCAAAAATTAATGATAATTAAAAAATCAAAGACAATTACTATATTAAATAGCAAAGGATTAAATAATATAGATGCTATTGAATATTATGATAAATCTAGAAAAATTAAAACCATTGAAGCTATAATTTACAATGCTTTTGGTAAAGAAATTAAGAAAATTAAACAGAAAGATTTTAAAGATCAAAGTGTAGCCGATGGTTTTTCAGTTTATAACGACAATAGAGTTTTATATTTAGATTATACTCCAATAGGGTATCCTTTTACAGTTGTTTATAATAGCGAAATTGAAACATCTAATACAGCTTTTATCCCTAGTTGGAATCCAATTGAAAATTTTTATGAAAGTACTGAAGAAACATCTTTATTAATAAAGTATAAAACAGAACTTAATTTAAAAGTAAAAGAATTTAATTTTTCAGAAGGATTTTTAATTGAAAAATTAGAATCTTCAAATTCAATAAGTTATAAAGTAAATAAAATTCTAGCTAAAAAGTATGAAGAATTAATGCCAAATCATAAAAAGGTTTTTCCAATTATTTATTTTGGATTAGAACATTTTCAACTTGAAAACGTTACAGGTATTTCTAGTAATTGGAATGATTTCGGGAAATGGTATTATAATTCGTTACTAGCCGATACCGAAGAAATTTCAGAAGAAACTAAAAATACAATAAAAAAATTAGTAGGAACTGAAAAAGATACTATTGAAATAGCTAAAAAAATATATAGTTATGTTCAAGAAAAAACCAGGTATGTAAGTGTTCAAGTTGGTATTGGTGGTTGGAAGCCTATGTTAGCAAATGATGTAGATAAGTTAGGATATGGAGATTGTAAAGCATTAACAAATTACACAAGAAGCTTGTTGAAATCTGTAGGGGTTAACTCCTATTATTCTGTTGTATGGGCAGGTAACGAAAAGCGTAA
This sequence comes from Flavobacterium sp. LMO6, assembly GCF_009495795.1. Classification (NCBI taxonomy): domain Bacteria; kingdom Pseudomonadati; phylum Bacteroidota; class Flavobacteriia; order Flavobacteriales; family Flavobacteriaceae; genus Flavobacterium; species Flavobacterium sp. LMO6. Next base: position 217,202 of record NZ_WIBH01000004.1, read on the forward strand.
TATTGATAATGATTTAGCTAGTGTACAAGGAAATCATGTTATTTTATCTATTCCTACAAATGATAAATACATTTGGCTAGAATGTACAAGTCAAATTAATCCATTTGGTTTTCAAGGCGATTTTACAGATGATAGAGATGTTTTATTAGTTAAGCCTGATGGCGGACAAATTGTTAAAACAGAAGTGTATGCTGAAAATAAAAATTTAAAAGAAATTAAAGGTTCATACGAAATTAGAGAAAATGGTAGTTTGTATGGTAAGATTAAAACAATTTCTACTGGACTTCAATACAATAGAGAGTTTGTAAAAGAAAGATTAAGTAGAGAAGAATTGATCGAAAGATTTAATGATGATTTATCTGCAATAAATAATTTAAGTGTAAAAAATATTAAACTTAATAATGATAAAAATAAAATCGAATTTATTGAAGAAATCGAATTTGAGGCCGAAAGTTATGCGCAAAACACTAATGGTAAATTAATATTTGCTTTAAATGCTATAAATCAGGAATCTAATATTCCGAAAAAATATAAAAATCGCGAATTTCCATTCGAAATTCAAAGAGGTTTTACCGAAGTTGATCAAGTAGAAATTATTTTACCTAATGGATTTACAATTGAGGCAATGCCAAATGGAATAGAAATCAATTCAGATTTTGGATACTATAAAATAGAATTTTTAAATATTGATTCGAAACAAATTATTTGCAAACGTAAGTATGTATTAAAAAAAGGATTTTATGAAAATGATAAATATGAAGCTTTTAGAAAATTTAAAGAAACAGTAGCTAAAAACGATAATTCAAAAATAATACTAACCAAATTATAATTTACCATGAGAACCCTACTATTACTACTAACAATTACATTTTCATTAAGTATGCAATCGCAGAAAAATGAATTAGGAAAAGTAACTGCAGAAGAACTTAATCAAAAAAAACACCCAACCGATACTAGTGCAGTAGCTGCAATTTTATTTAAGATGGGGGATGTTAGTTTTGAATATAGTCAACAAAGTGGCTTCTTTATTAAGACAAATATTAAAAGCAAAATAAAAGTTTATAAGAAAGAAGGTTATGATTGGGGTAACTTTGAAACGTTACTTTATAACGAAAATAACGCTAAACAAACTTTAGATATTAAATCGGCATATACTTATAATCTTGTTGGAGATAAAGTTGAAAAAACAAAATTAAAGGCTGATGGAGTTTTTGACGAAAAAGTAAATGAATATTGGTCTAAAAAAAAGATTACAATGCCTAATGTAAAAGAGGGATCAATAATTGAAATTGAATACACAATTAAAGATGAAGGTACAGGATTAATTGATGAATGGACATTTCAAGAGGAAATCCCAGTGGATTATTCAGAATACACTACAAGAATTCCAGAATATTATGTTTATAATACTCATTTTAGAGGTTGGTTATCACCAAAAATAATAAACGAAGATTTAAGAGAATCTGTTGAATTAAGAAGTAAAGTAGGACAAGAAACAGGAAATTCAAGAACAACTTTTAATACAGAACAATTAAGTTATAAATTAAAAAAGACGAATTATAAACTAGAAAATATTCCAGCAATTAAAAATGAATCTTTTACAAACAATATAAAAAATTATACGTCTTCACTTGTTTTAGAACTTGCAATGACAAGATTTCCAAATCAAATGACACAAACTTATTCCACAGATTGGGAAACAGTAACAAAAAAGATATACGATTATACCGATTTTGGTCCTGAATTAAATAAAACTGGATATTATGAAAAGGATATTGATGAATTGTTAAAAGGAATTTCATCACCTTTAGAAAAAATTGGTTTAATTTTTAGTTATGTTAAAAACAGAATGAATTGGAATGAAATGTATGGATATTCATGTAAAAGTGGGGTACGTAGTGCATATAAAGATAAAACAGGGAATGCTGCAGAGATAAATCTTATATTAACTTCTATGTTACGTTATGCCGGTTTATCAGCCAATCCAATTCTTATAAGCACACGCTCAAACGGAATTGCATTATATCCTTCAAGATCGGCTTTTAATTATGTAATTTCGGGAATAGAATTAGAAAATCAGATTGTTTTATTAGATGCAACTAATAAATATTCGTTGCCTGGAGTATTGCCAATTCGTGATTTAAATTGGTATGGGCGAATAATTAGAGAAAATGGTAGTTCAGCAACTGTATCTTTAACCCCACAAAAAAAATCAATAGATGCAGTAACTTTAATGGGTAATATAAACAATGAAGGGGAAATTTCGGGAAAGGTTAGAAAAAAACTGTTTGATTATAATGCTTATGTTTTTAGAAATAATTATAATGGAGTTTCAAAAGAAAGTTATATAGAAAAATTAGAAAAAGAAAATTTAGGTTTAGAAATTGAAGAATATGAAGTTCAAAATAGTGTTAACTTAAATGAACCCATTGTTGAAAATTATTCTTTTAAATCAACAAATTCAGTAGAAGTCATAGGGGATAAATTATATATATCACCTTTACTTTATTTTACATTTAAAGATAACCCATTTAAACAAGAGAATAGAGAATATCCAGTTGATTTTATATTTCCAAATCAAGATAATTTCAAAATTTCACTTACTATACCTGAAGGATATAATATTGAAACTTTACCAGAATCTAAAGTAATTGCAATGCCAGATAATATTGCGAAGTTTTCTTATGAAATTTCTAAAAACAATAACCAGATACAACTTTCTTATATTTTTGATATTAATAAAGTTGTAATTGATAACGGATATTATGAAACTTTAAAAGACTTTTTTAAAGAATTAGTTAATAAAAATAATGAGCATATTGTTCTTAAAAAAATATAGAAATGAACCTAAAAAATTCCCAACAAGAAGTTGATAACTGGATTGCAGCACACGGTGTTCGTTATTTCAATGAATTAACAAATATGGCGCAACTTACTGAAGAAGTAGGGGAAGTAGCCCGAATTATTGCGCGTCGTTATGGCGAACAATCAGAGAAAGAAAGTGATAAAAATAAAGACCTTGGTGAAGAACTTGCCGATGTTGTTTTTGTAGTTTTGTGTTTAGCCAATCAAACAGGAGTTGATTTACAAGCAGCTTTTGATAAAAAAATGGATTTAAAAACCAAACGCGATCACGATCGTCATCATAACAACGAAAAGCTAAAATAAATTGAACTGGATTTTACTCATAATCGCAGGTTTATTCGAAGTAGGTTTTGCAACTTGCCTCGGAAAGGTAAAAGAATCAACAGGAAATGTTTCCTTACTTTGGTATGGAGGTTTTTTGGTGTGTCTTTCAATTAGCATGCTATTATTAGTAAAAGTAACTAAGGAATTACCGATTGGAACAGCTTATGCGGTTTGGACAGGAATAGGCGCTGTAGGAAGTGTTTTAGTTGGAATTATCGTTTTTAAAGAACCTGCAACTTTTTGGCGTGTGTTTTTCATCTCCACATTAATTTTATCCATTGTTGGATTAAAAATAGTTACTAAATAATGAATTTATTACTTCAGTCATCCAGCATCCAGCATCCAGCATCCATTAAAATCACTGGTAGTAAATCAGAGACTAATAGGTTGTTATTGTTGCAAGCATTATATCCAAATTTAGTTTTAGAAAACACCTCAAATTCTGATGATTCTGAAGTAATGCAGAAAGCATTAACTAACACCCATTACCCATCACCCATCACCAAAACAATAGACGTTCACCATGCAGGAACAGCTATGCGTTTTTTAACTGCTTTTTTTGCTATTCAAGATGAGAAAGAAGTGGTGCTGACTGGTTCAACTCGTATGAAAGAGCGTCCAATTAAAATTTTGGTAGATGCTTTAAATCAGTTAGGAGCCGAAATTTCCTATGAAGAAAATGAAGGTTTTCCGCCATTACGAATTAAAGGCAAAAAACTCACAGAAAGCAAAGTATCACTTCCGGCCAATGTAAGTAGTCAGTATATTTCAGCTTTGTTGTTAATTGCACCTAAATTAGAAAATGGTTTAGAGTTGACATTAGAAGGTGAAATAACTTCAATTCCATACATCAAAATGACGTTGGCTTTGTTAAATGAAATTGGAGTAGAAACTTCATTTGAAAACAACCTCATTACTGTCAAATCGAGCGAAGTCAAGATTAATTCAAAATTAATTACAGTTGAATCCGATTGGTCATCGGCATCTTATTGGTTTTCTATTGTAGCCTTATCAGAAATTGGCACACAAATTTCGCTTTCAAGTTATAAGCAAAATAGTTTACAAGGTGATAGCGCTTTAATAGAAATTTACAAGGATTTTGGTGTTGAAACAGTTTTTAATAGTGATAATTCAATCACAATTTCAAAAGAAAGAATTCATAATTCGCAACTCGCAACTTGTAATTCACAACTCAACAATTGTCCCGACATTGCTCAAACAATCGTGGTTACTTGTTTTGGATTAGGAATAGGTTGCGATTTATTTGGATTACATACTTTAAAAATAAAAGAAACTGATCGTTTAGAAGCGTTAAAAGTTGAGTTAATTAAATTAGGTGCTGATGTTATGGTTACTAACGAATCGTTGCATTTAAAAGCCTCAAATTTAATTAATAAAGATATTGTCATAAAAACCTATCAAGACCACAGAATGGCAATGGCTTTTGCTCCTTTAGCATTGAAAGTCCCAATTATTATTGAAGATGCTGAAGTGGTTTCAAAATCCTATCCTACCTTTTGGGAAGATTTAAAATTAGTTGGCTTTAAAATGGATTAAGATTGGCTATCGCTTTACAATTTGAATTTGCTCTAAAATAAGTTGTACCCTGTCTGGTGAAACCGGAATATGAACTCCCGTGCTTAATTCTAAACTACCGCCATCAGATTTGTTATACGCTACAACTTGTTCAAAATTAACAATGTAGGATTTGTGAACACGCATAAATCGTTTGTCTGAACATAAAATATCTTCGAAATTCTTTAAGTTTCTGCTTACTAAGTTTTTAGTGCCAGTTATGCAAAAAACCTCAGAATAAGCTCCTTCTCCTTTTATATGCGCAATTTTTGTAGTGTCTAAAAAAATTAAGGTATTGCCCGAAGGAACTGCAATTTTGCTTAAACTTTCTTGTTGAATGTTTTCTTTTAAGATTTTGAAATTTTCGAGCTTTTGTTTTTGTTTTTCTAATCGAGCAATTGCATCAGCTAATTGTTCTGGATTAATAGGTTTTAATAAATAATCAATGGCAGAAAACTTAAAAGCTTGCAACGCATATTCGTTATAAGCAGTGGTGAAAATTATAGAAAAATTGATATCGTTTTCATCAAAAAAATCTAATAATTCTAACCCACTATGACCTGGCATTTCTATGTCTAATAATACTAAATCTGGATTGTATTTTCTTATGGCTTTTACACCTTCAGGTAAATTTTCACATTCGGCTACTATTTCCACATTGGGACAATATTCCTGAATTAGTAAGTTTAAAGAAACTCTAGCTCTTTTTTCGTCATCTATAATTATTGCCTTCATTTTAATACGTAATTGGGATTTCAAAAACTACTTTAGTACCAATAGACTGATTACTTAAGTTTGTTTTATCAATATATTGAATTGAAATATTTTTTTGATTGTATTGATTAAGTAAATGAACTCTATTTTGCATGGCTTCTGTAGCAAAAGAATTGTGATTTTTATTTTTTATAGTGTTTAATTCAGCACTTTTATTGCGGCCTATACCATTATCATCAATGGAAACTTTTATATGTTCAGCCTCTTTTTCAAATAGAATAGTAACTAATTTTTCTCCTTGTTTATGAAGTAATCCATGTTTTACCGCATTTTCTACATAAGGTTGTAAAAGCATGGTTGGGATTTTAATGTTTTCGGTATCAATAGCTTCGTTAACTAAAATCTGATAACTAAAATCTTCTTCAAAACGCGCTTTTTCAATATCTAAATACAAACTCAGTGTTTTTATTTCCTCGGCAATAGAAATAGTTTCTTTTTCCGTCATTTCTAAAATGGTACGCGTTAAATTTGAAAATTTAGATAAATAATTTACGGCTTGTTTTTTGTCGTTTGATAAAATAAAAGACTGAATAGTATTTAATGCATTGTAGAAAAAATGCGGATTCATTTGTGATTTTATGGCTTTTAATTTTGACTGATTTAGGTTTTTTTCCAGATTTATTTTTTCTAATTGCAACTTGTTTTTGTATTCTATTTTACGAATTTGCCATTTGTAATACATGTAAATTAAACCTAGAAACAGTAACCCAAATCCAATTAAAAATAAGGGTTTTAGCCAAAATGGTTTTTTGATTTCAAATTGAATCGTTTGTAAATCAATTTTAGCATTATTGTAATTTATAATTAACTGAATTTTGTAATTTCCTGAAGATAAAGAAGAAAGCTTTAAGTTTTTGTCTGTATAATCTAAGGTTTTCCATTTGGAATTATTTATTTTATAGGAAACGCTGTAGTTTTCATTAGGAACAAAAGATAAAGTAGAAAAATGAATTGCTATATCATTTTCATCCGGATGTAGTTCGTTTAATTGGTTCAGCTCTTTACGTTTTCCATTTACTGAAATTTCATTAATGATCAGTTTAGGCTTTGGAAAACCCTCAATTTCTTGTCTTTTTTTAATTACAATTCCTTTTGAGGTAGCAAATAAAAGCTGATTATTTTTTAAAACAACATCTGTAACTTCAATGTCATTACTTAACGACATTACTTTTTGTGTGTTTTTCGTCTCCAAATCATATTCATAAATACTATTTGCTGTAAATAAATAGCAATAGTTATTTCTAATAAAAAAACGGTTAAACTTTTCTTTTGCAAGAAAATTTGGAAGTTTAAAAATAGAAATTTCGTTTTTTGAATTTAAAGAATATAATTTTTCTGCAGTTGATAATCCAATAATGTTATCTTTATATTTTTGAATTCGAATTAAAAATAAAGTTTCGTTTTTGTATTTTATTTCTTTGTTTTTTCCGTCGTTAGTAATTGCAATTAAACCATTATTGGTAGCGTAGTATAAGGTGTTGTTTTTAGAATTATATTCGGTAGATTTTCCATTTGTATTTGTTAATAACAAAGCTTGATTAAACCCAGAAAAACCTTTGTCTTTATTTTTTTCGAAAATTACATCCCAACTACTTTTTAAGTTTTTGTCAATATAAAAAATTCCTAAAAGCCCACTTGCAGCAAACGAAAAGTATTTATGATCTACTTTTTTAATGTCTTTAACAGCAATAGAATATTCTTTTGTTAGTTTGTTGTTTTTGTTTAAAATGTGAAATTTAAATGAATTAAAAAACACATTATCGTTAATGGTATCGGCAAATATCTGACTAATAGCATGATTGCTTTCTGTTTCGAAAATTTTTTCTACTTGTAATGAATTGCAATCGAGTTTGTATACCAAATCTTTTTCTGCACCGATAAAAATTTTGTTTTTACCCATTGCTAAAGAGTTGGGTCTAGGGTATAAATCGATATAATTGTTTGAAAAATCTTGAATATATAAAACCCCTTTATTTAGCGTGGAAACCCAATAATTTTTATGCTTGTCTTTAAATACAAAAGATATGTTTTGATCCGTAAAATAGGTTTTATTGTGGTTTAATGTCAAATCGTTTTTATAAACCCCGTTAGGTGTGCAAATCCATATAGCATCATCTGTTATGGATGTGTTTTGAGTAAATTCAGCTGGATTGCTTAGTTTGTGTTTATGAAATCTTCCTTTTTCAAAACTATAATAGTTAGCCGTTGATTTAGAATTAATAATAATTTTTTCTTCCCAAGTGTTAATAATTGGAGTAATGATTTCTGCATAAAAATCTTCAGGTAATTTATGTTTTTTAATTTCATTTTTATTGCCCAATTCATATAAATAATTGCCTAAAACATAGAATTTTTCTTTAGTAGCAAAACAAAAACGAACTTCTTTATCATTAATAACGTGTTTTGCTTTTACTTTTAAAGATTTTAAATCATATACTAAAACAGCGCCAGGTTGAATTAAAAAAAGTTCATTATTTATAATTCCAAATCTAAAATAACCTAGAGAAGTTCCTTGAGGTAATGCTTTTAAATTACCTTTTTCAACAAAATATAAAAAGCCATCAAAATTTGCATACCAAATTCTTCCATATTTATCTTCTTGAATACAAGAACCCGATTTAGAAGTTTGAAAATCGGCAGTGAATAATTTAAAGTCATTTCCATCATATCGGCACAATCCTTTTCCAGTAGCAAACCACATAAAACCTTTGCTGTCCTGAAAAATATCATACACGCTATTTGAAGGCAATCCAGAAGTTTTGTCGATAGTAATGTGATACGGATTTTGACTAATGCCTAAATTCGATAGAAAGATAAAAATTATTAAAATTGAAATTCGCAATTGGATTTGATTTTAAACAAATGTATGAAATACACTTTTAATATTACAAATGAGTTTACCAAACCTAGTTATGGATTAACGAAAATTTATTTCGTAAACCGAAAATAGGGTTTGGTAAACTGTCTTTCTTTTAAAAATGTGAAGTAAGATACTTTTGAGTAAATTTTAAATCATTTTAATATGAAAACACGCTTGCTTTTTTATTTTTTACTTTTTCAATTATCTGTTTTTTCACAATGTTGGAATCAAATATCTGCTGGATATGAACATTCTGCTGGAATAAAATCCGATGGAACTCTCTGGACATGGGGAAAAAATACAAATGGACAACTTGGTGATGGAACATTAGTAAATAAACCTAATCCTACACAAATAGGAACTGATGCTGATTGGACTATGGTAAGTGCTTCATATTCTCATACAGTTGCCTTAAAATCAAATGGAACAATGTGGTCTTGGGGAACTTCAAGTGGTCAGGTAGCAAATTTTTCTTCAACTTTATTGGTTCCTACACAAATAGGAACTGATGCTGATTGGACATATATTAATACTTCTTCAAATTTAACATTTGCTATAAAATCTAACGGTGAATTGTGGACCTGGGGATCAGATAATTATGGTAGAATTGGAAGAGTAAATAACGCTGCTCTACCAGCAAAAGTTATAACAACAGGAGGGCAAATTTGGGTTGAGGCTGGAGGATCTGCAACACATTCGGTGGGTTTAAAGTCTGATGGAACTATTTGGGCTTGGGGTAATGGTGCCGATGGTAGATTAGGTAATTCTTCTTTTACCAGTCAAGTAATTCCTGTTCAAGTGGGTACTGATACTAACTGGAAATCTATAAAAGCAGGAGCAGATTACAGTATAGCTGTAAAAACAACAGGAACGCTATGGGCTTGGGGTAAAAACGATTTAGGGCAACTAGGTACTGGCTCTTTAGCTAGTCCAATAATCTATCCTGTTCAAATTGGATCGCTAGCTACATGGGATAAAATATCGGCAGGTGATAATCATAATTTAGGTATTAAAACAGATGGTTCTTTATGGTCTTGGGGAAGTAACGGTTTTGGACAACTAGGAACAAACAACACTGTGATGTATACTTTTCCTATACAAGTAGGAGTTTTATACAATTGGACTAATGTGGAAGCAGGATTTTTACATTCAAGCGCATTAAATAATTATGGAATTGGAAGTGATTGGGCTTGGACTTGGGGAAATAATGGTTCTGGTAGATTAGGTAATAGTAATATAAATACTTTAATTCCAAATACGATTAATTGTCCATTAACTATAGTTACACCAGTTTTTAACCAAATAGCTGCCCAATGTTCAGGAGCAACTTTTGTTTTACCTACTATATCAACTAATGGTATTACTGGTACTTGGTCACCCGCTATAAATAATTCCGCAACAACTACTTATACTTTTACACCAACCGCTGGTCAGAATGCCACAACTACTTCAATGACAATAGAAGTAAATAATCCAATAACTCCAACAGGTAACGCTGTTCAAAATTTCACAATTACATTATTACATAATAAAACACTATCAGATATTGTTGTTTATCCATCAAATGTTGTTTGGTATCCAAGTATACGTAATGCTATTTCTGGTACAAATCCTTTACCAAATAACACACCATTAGTAAGTAGGAATACGTATTATGCCGTAAATGTTATTGGTACTTGTAGGAGTGCACCTTTTGCAGTAACTGTAAATATTACTAATTTTTCTAACAGGAATAAAATGGGGATAAATTCAGATATTAATGTTTTTCCAAACCCGGTTAATGATGTTTTAAACATAGAAACTGTTTTAGATATTCAATCAGTTGAAATTTATAATATTCAAAGTCAAAAAGTATTGTCTTCAAATCAAAAAGAAATTAATGTTTCTGATTTAGCTACTGGAATGTACATGGTTCGTATTCAAGATGCAGACAATAACATTGCAACTAAGAAAATAGTAATTAAATAATAAATTATGAAGCAATCAAAATTAGAAGAATACAAATTAGAGTTGTTATTGTTTGTTTTATATACTTCTCTATTTACACTCGTTTTTAATTTGTTTTTTTAATAATAAGGAAGCACTCTTAGGAGTGCTTTTTTTATTTTATGCTTTCGTAAACTGAAAATAGGGTTTGGTAAACTCACTATTATAAAGATGATTTTACTCAAGTACTTTTGAATCAAACTTTAAAAATTACTTATTATGAAAACAAAATTACTAATATTGTTATTATTGGCATTTTCTATGTCAAATGCACAAACTATTTCTACTAGAGTTGGTTCAACCCCGGGATATGTTGAAGGAACAAGTGCAACTGCTCGATTTGATCGTCCGAAAGGTATCGCAATAGACGGCGGTGCTGCAGTGGTTGTTACAGATCAAAATAATAACAGAGTTAGAAAAGTATTTTCTGACCATTCAACTGCCTTTTGGGCAGGAAGCGCCACAGGTGGTACCATTATAAACGGAACTGGCGCGGCAGCAAGGTTTAGTTCTACTGGTTTGGAGGGTGTTGCTCGTGATGGTTTTAATAATGCTTACGTTTGCGATGCTGGAAATAATGCCATTCGTAAAATAACTTCTGCTGGTGTAGTAACAACTTTTGCTGGGGGAACTCAAGGAACAGCAGATGGTACGGGAACAGCAGCCCAATTTAATTATCCTGTAGGAATTGCTATTGATGCTTCTGGAAATCTATATGTTACCGATGCAAGTAATCATCGTATTAGAAAAATTACACCAGCAGGTGTAGTAACTACTTTAGCAGGAAGCGCAAATGGTTACGCCGATGGAACAGGAACAGCAGCTCAATTTAGTTTTCCTATGGGAATTGCTGTTGACGCCTCTGGAAATGTATTTGTAGGTGAAAACTGTAGAATTAGAAAAATAACACCAGCTGGTGTAGTAACAACTTTTGCAGGTGGTACAGTTGGTTACTTAGATGGTAATGGAACAGCCGCTAAATTTAACAATGGTATATTAGGAATAGCAATTGATAATTCAAGTAATTTGTATGTAGCGGATTCGTACAATTACAGAATCAGAAAAATTACTCCGACTGGTGATGTTTCAACTTATGCCGGTTTAGGTTATTCAGGTACAACTGATGGTGATGTATCTGTTGCTACTTTCGATGTGATAACAGGAATAGCAATAAATACTGCACAAAATATTTTGTATATTGTGGATCATTTTAACAATAGGATTAGAGAAATATTGCCACCAGTACCAGCAACTGTTCCAACAATTTCCGGAGTTATTGTAAGTCAAATAACAACTAGTTCCGCTAGAATATTTTATTCGTTAAATGCAAATAATGGAGCTACGACATCAATAGTAAAATATGGTTTGTCAAGTGGGGCTTTAACAAATCAAATAACAGGATTTTCTACTACAGGAAATACTGCAAATCAGGGATATGTAAATATATATGGACTTTCGCCAGGAACAACTTATTATTTTCAAATAGAAGCTACAAATACAGCAGGAACAGCTACAAGCACAATAGGAAGTTTTACAACGCTTTCACCGCCAACTCCATTAACAATTGCAGAATATAGTTTTGATAATACATATAATAATCTTTTAGGTTCTGCTCCGTTTGCTTCAAATGCTGGAACTTCATTTACAACAGACAGACATGGTAATACGTCTGGCGCTATTAATATTAACGGTACTGGTTCAACAGCTACAATTACAGGTTTACCTTATGGAAATGAAGCACGTACGGTTTCTGTTTGGGCAAAAGTAAATGCACACAATTCTGCATTTCCATTTCATAACACAATATTCTCTTATGGAGCATCTAGTAATAGTAACGCTTTTGGGTGTTCTATAACTGATGGATCTACAATGGCTCTAGGCTATAATGATAATTATGTGGCATTAAGTACAAACAATTTGTCTACATGGGACCATTATGTTTGTGCGTATGATGGAACTAATGCAAAAGTTTATAAAAACGGCACATTGTTAGGTTCTCAAGCTAAGGTGTGGAATACAATTAACAATTCCGATGTATTCAGAATTGGAATTGGTGTTGGAGGAGAATTTTGGTTCAACGGTGCAATTGACGACCTAAAAATTTATAATTACGCTTTAAATGCAACAGAAGTTTCTAGCTTATACACAAACAACACTTTGACTTCAGAAAGCTTTAATTCAAACAATTTAGAAGTTGCTTTGTATCCAAACCCTGTTCGTAATATATTAAACATTGAAACTGCTTTGGAATTAAAATCAGTTGAAATTTATAACATTCAAGGGCAAAAAGTATTGTCTTCTAATCAAAAACAAATCAATGTTTCTGATTTAGCTGCTGGAATGTACATGGTTCGTATTCAAGATGTAGATAATAATATCGCAACTAAAAAAATTGTAATTAAATAATGAAAAAAGTAATCATCATTGCTGTTTTGTCTTTAGGGTTGTTATCCATGAACATCATATCATTAAAGCAAACTAACGCAATTATTAAAGAAGAAGCAGTTTCTGAAAAATTCGATATCAAAATCAAAAATGATACAGGTAACGAAGTAAAGGTAATCAACGCAGGAAGTGGCGGTAGTTATTCGTTGTCAAAAGGAGCAACAACAACTATAAAAATGGAAGAAGGCGATAAGTTGCATTATTACGAAAAAGGAAAAAAAGGAGCGTTAATCTTAACCGCTTCTAAAGATATGCACAATAAAGTACAACTATTGAGTAAGTTATAATAAGTAGTTTTTTTAGTTTTGATTTGGGCGTTGTTCAGTAAACAGTGGAAATTTTAAAATAAACCGCTTTTTACTTGACAACGCCTATTTCATAATCGTATATTTGCAGCCTTGTTTAGGAGTTCAAAATCTCTTTAAACTTTTAAACCATAAACTTTTAAACTTAAAAGAATGAAATTATCTCATTTTCAATTCAATCTTCCTGAAGAATTATTAGCTGAATTTCCTACCGAAAATCGCGATGAATCTCGATTAATGGTAGTAAACAGAAAAACCGGTACAATAGAACACAAATTATTCAAAGATGTCATTGATTATTTTGATGATGGTGATGTAATGGTGTTGAATAATACTAAAGTTTTTCCAGCGCGTTTATACGGAAATAAAGAAAAAACAGGTGCTCGTATTGAAGTTTTCTTATTAAGAGAATTAAATGCAGAACAACGTTTGTGGGATGTTTTAGTTGATCCTGCAAGAAAAATTCGTATTGGAAATAAATTATACTTTGGAGATGACGATTCATTAGTAGCTGAGGTTATTGATAATACAACATCTCGTGGTAGAACTTTACGTTTTTTATACGATGGTTCGTATGAAGAATTTAGAGAAAAATTAGTAGAATTAGGAGAAACTCCAATTCCAAAATACATCAATCGTGAAGTAACTCCAGAAGATGCTGAGCGTTATCAAACAATTTACGCAAAAGTAGAAGGTGCCGTTGCTGCTCCAACAGCTGGTTTGCACTTTTCTAAACATTTGTTAAAACGTTTAGAAATTAAAGGAGTTGATTTTGCTGAAGTAACATTACATGTTGGTTTAGGAACTTTTAATCCGGTTGAGGTTGAAGATTTATCAAAACACAAAATGGATTCAGAAGAAATGAAAATTTCTCAAGAAGCTTGTGATATTATTAACAACGCTAAAACTAAAAAGAAAAAAGTTTGTTGCGTAGGAACTACCGCTATGAGAGCAATGGAAAGTTCTGTTTCGTCTCAAAGAACTTTAAATCCTTTTGAAGGATGGACAAATAAATTTATTTATCCTCCTTATGATTTTAGCTTGGCAGATGCTATGATAACTAATTTTCATACACCAAAATCAACTTTGTTAATGATGATATCTGCATTTTGTGGTCATGATTTAATGAAAAAAGCATACGAAGAAGCGGTTAAAGAAAAATATCGTTTCTATTCATACGGAGATGCTATGTTAATTATCTAAAAGCATCGCTTTACTTATATTAAAATCCTAGCTTTTTGCTGGGATTTTTTGTTTCTGAAATCAAAAAAATAAAATTTTATGGTTTTGCTCATTTATAACTTTTGCCTACTTTTACCATCCAAACAACTAAGCTAATGATTTTTGAAAATAACCGCGAATTTGCACAAGATTTAGATGCTAAAGACGAATTAAGAAAATACAGAGATGAATTTCTTTTTCCAAAAGTGAACGGAAAACAAGTAATTTATTTTACAGGAAATTCTTTAGGATTACAACCTAAAAGAACTAAATCTTACGTAGATGAAGTAATGTCAGATTGGGCTAATTTAGCTGTTGAAGGACATTTTTATGCAGATAAACCATGGTGGGATTATCATGAAAGATTTGCAGTGCCATTAAGTGAAATTGTTGGAGCTAAACCAACCGAAGTTACTGTAATGAACACATTAACGGTAAATCTTCATTTGTTAATGGTTTCTTTTTATAGACCAACACTAAAAAAATACAAAATCATTTGTGAAGAAAAAGCTTTTCCAAGTGATCAATATATGTTTCAAAGTCAAGTAGATTTTCACTCTAAAACAGTTGGGTTTAACCCAAATGAAGCTATAGTAGAAATTAAACGTAGAGATGGAGAACACAATATTCGTTTAGAAGATATATTAGCTAAAATTAATGAAGTTGGCGATGAGCTAGCATTGGTTTTAATTGGAGGGGTAAATTATTATACTGGTCAAGTCTTTGATATGAAAACTATTACAGAGGCCGGACATAAGCAAGGAGCATACGTGGGTTGGGATTTAGCACACGCTGCAGGTAATATAAAGCTTCATTTAAACGAATGGGAAGTTGATTTTGCTGCTTGGTGTAGTTATAAATATATGAATTCTGGACCAGGAAACGCATCGGGTTGTTTTGTACACGAAATGCATCACAACGATACAGAATTGCCAAGATTTGCTGGTTGGTGGGGACATAATAAAGAACGTCGTTTTAAAATGGAACCACAATTTGATCCGGTTAGAGGCGCAGATGGTTGGCAAATTAGTAATTTACCTATTTTATCTTTAGCTCCTTATTTAGCTTCAGTTGAAATGTTTGCCGAAGTAGGAATGGATAAATTAATTGAGAAACGAAATCGTATTACAGCTTATTTGGAATTTATTCTACATGAAATTGACAAGGAATTAGAAGGAGCCGAATTTGAAATTCTTACACCAGCTAATCAAGAAGAACGAGGATGTCAATTATCTGTTTATTTACATGGTCAAGGAAGAGAATTATTTGATCGTTTAATGAAAAATGGAGTAATTACAGATTGGAGAGAACCAAATGTTATCCGATTAGCGCCAGCACCATTTTATTGTTCTTTTGAAGATATGTACGATTTTGGTCAAATTTTAAAAAAATTGATTTTAAATAAATAATACTTTTCTTTTCTCGACAACTAAAACTTTAAAAAAGAATTTTAAATATTTTGAAAAGCCGAACGCACTGTTCGGCTTTTTTGTTAAATAAACTATCTTTGCAAAGAATAATAGAATTACATAAAGTCATGACTAAAGAACAAATTTTAGAAAACTTCGATCCATCTCAACCAGGGTTGGCAGATGCAACAATTTTTGGATTGCCATTTTCGGCAGAACAAAGTGAAATTATTGTAATTCCGGTGCCATGGGAAGTTACAGTAAGTTATGGTTCGGGAGCTTCCAAAGGTCCAGATGCGGTTTTAGATGCTTCTTTTCAAGTAGATCTAAACCACCAAGAGTTTCCTGACTTATGGAAATTAGGAATTTATTTAGATAAAGCACCAAAGGATTTAAAAAAGAAATCTAAAAAATATAAAAAACAAGCTGCTCCAATTATTAAAGCTCTAGAAAGTGGGATGGTTTTAGACCATCATACATACTTAACAAAGGATTTAGAGGAAATCAATTATGCTTGTTCTGATATGGTAGAAGCGGTTCGAGAACAAACGCTAAATTGGATGAATAAAGGTAAAAAAGTGGTTTTATTAGGAGGCGATCATTCTACGCCACTGGGTTATTATCAAGCTTTGGCAACTAAATATGACAATTTCGGAATTTTGCACTTAGATGCTCATATGGATTTACGAATTGCTTACGAAGGATTCACGTATTCGCACGCTTCAATTATGTACAATGCATTACAAATTCCTCAGATTTCAAAAATTGTGCAAGTAGGAATTCGCGATTTTTGTGAGCAAGAAGTAGAAGTTGCTTTAAATGACCGCGTTTTAGTTCATACTGATATGGATTTAAAACAAGAAACTTTTGAGGGTAAAACGTGGCAACAACAATGTGATCAAATTATCGCTTCATTACCAGAAAAGGTTTGTATTTCTTTTGATATTGACGGCATGTATTCTTGGTATTGTCCAAATACAGGGACGCCAGTTCCAGGTGGATTTTCTTATGAACAAGCCGCTTATTTGTTTAGTCGTTTAGCAGCAACTAATAAAGAAATCATTGGTTTTGATTTAGTTGAGGTTTCTCCTGGAAAAGATGATTGGGATGGTAATGTAGGCGCTAGAATGTTATTTCATATGTGCGGTGTTTTTGCGAAATCTCAAAAAATGAATGTGGGAAATAAAATAATATTCAATAAATAAGTGTAAATTGCATTGTGTAGTGAAGTGAGTCTTTCAAATAATCGCACCAAAATTTATTTAAAAGAAACATAATATGAGTCATTTTGTAATTGAAAAATGGAAAGAATATCAAATTGAGATTCCAGGAAAAGTGCGCTATGCAGTTTCAAATCATGGCAGAATTAAGAGTTTTGTAGATACAATTGAAAGCGGAAAAATTTTAAAAGGTGCAATTACAGAAGGTTTTCTTTTTCTTCGTTATACGAGACAAGAAAACAATAAAAAAAAATATTTTCATCACGCAATTCATAAAATGGTTGCCGAACTCTTTATTCCTAAACAATCAGATGATCAAGAGTATGTTTTGCATTTAGATTATGATAAATTGAACAATCAATTATATAATTTAAAATGGGCAACTTATGACGAAATGCGGGCTCACGGACACAAAAGTCCTGCTGTTAAAGAAGCTTTTAAAAAGTTTCAGGAAAATAACATTAAAAGAGATGGAAGAAAATTGACTTCTACTCAAGTTATGCGAATTAAATTAAAGATGAAGCGTCAAGCCGAAAAATTTAGCGTTAGAAAAACAGCTAAAGAATTTAATGTTTCTGAGATGCAAATTTACCGCATCAAATGGGGTGAAAATTGGGGACATATAAACGTTTAATTACGTTTTTGTCAAACTGAACTTGTTTTAGTTTCTATCTTTAATCTCACAATAGATTTTGAAACAAGTTCAAAATGACAATATTTTTTCATAAGTATTCGACATTATCCAAAATCGAAATCGCTTTTTCTTTTGTAGCTGCTAATTCTTCGGGTTTCATTTTTCTAAGTAAGGCTAACATCATGCTCATTCTTTGGTTGTTTGCAAAATGATGTTTTTTCTCATCTAAAAAATGCCAATACAAACTGTTAAATGGACAGGCTTTTTCGCCTAGTTTATCTTTTACGTTGTAATGACAACTACCACAATAATTACTCATTTTATTAATGTAACTTCCAGAGGATACATAGGGTTTTGTAGCTACAATTCCGCCATCAGCATACTGACTCATGCCGCGCGTATTTGGCATTTCAACCCATTCAATAGCATCAATATAAACACCTAAATACCAAGCGTCAACTTCATCAGGATGCAATTGTGCCAACAAGGAAAAATTACCAATCACCATCAATCGCTGAATATGATGTGCATACGCTTCCGATAAACTTTGGGAAATGGAATGTTGTAGGCATTTCATTTTGGTTTTTCCAGTCCAAAAGAAATCAGGTAGTGGATTGTAGTTTTCCAAAACGTTCATTTGGGTGTAATTTGGCATTTCTTTCCAATAAATTCCTCTTACATATTCGCGCCAACCAATAATTTGTCGCACAAAACCTTCTACTTGCGCCAATTCGATGGTTTCTTGATTTTGATAATAATAGTAAATCACAGCGTCAACTACTTCTTTTGGGCTAATCATTTTAGAATTCATCGCAAAAGATAATCGCGAATGAAATAAAAATTTATGTCCAGAAAACAATGAATCTTGGTACGTACCAAAATGCGCCAACAAATGCTCACAGAAATAGGCAATCAGTTGTAAACTTTCGGCTCTGGAAGTCGGCCAATTGAAATTTTCAGCATCAATATTTCCAAAAGTGGTGATGTTTTGACTTTTAATTTCGGTAATAATTTTACTTACATTTTTATGAAATTCCAAAGGAAACGGAATCGGAACTTCGTTTTTATATTGATTGCGATTATTGTGGTCAAAGTTCCATTTTCCATCTAACGGTTGATTGCCAACCATTAAAACATCGTGTTTTTTTCGCATCATCCGATAGAAACTTTCCATCAAAAGTTGCTTTTTTCCTTTGAAAAAATCCGCTAGTTCATTTCTAGACGTATAAAAATGTTCGGAATCGACTGTTTTTGTTGGAATAGAAAGTTTTTTGCAAATAGATTTCAACTGTTCGTCCAATCGATATTCATCAGGAAATTGGTATTCAAATTGCTCTGTTTTATTTTTTTCTACCAAATCCAAAATCAATTGTTCCAAATCTTGTGGATTATTGGCATCCGAAATTTTATAATAGATAACTTGATGTCCTTTTTTAACTAATTCGTCCGAAAAATTTCGCATCGAAAGAAAAAAAGCTACCACTTTTTGAATGTGATGTTTTACATAATCGGTTTCCTGACCCATTTCTGCCATCACATAAACCACATCTGTATTGACTTCATCAAACCAAGAATGTTCCGAATTGAGTTGGTCGCCCAAAAGTAATCGAAGTGTTTTCATTTAAAATAATTCAGGAATTAACCACATTTTTTGAAATTTCCCATCGGCATCGTACATTTCTGCCTGACGTTTAATGTTGAATTTTCTGTCTCTTGGGTCGTTTCCAACACCCGCATTGTACATCCAATTACCGTAATTACTATGCACATCATAATCAATAAGCATGCTCTCAAAATAAGCAGCGCCTATTCGCCAATCTTGTTCCCATTCTTTTGCCCAATAACTTGCCACATTCTGACGACCGCGATTGCTCATCCAACCTGTTTTTTGCAATTCAATCATGTTGGCATTTACAAAGTGTTCAGGTGTTGTGCCATTTGCCCACTGATTGAAGGCTTTTTTATTTTGGTTCCAATGGTATTCTTTTTGTAAAATACCGTTCAATTGGAAAATTTTGTTGCCGTGTTTTAAGGAAATGTATTTGAAATAATCGCGCCAAATTAATTCGAAAATTAACCAATAGGTGTCTTCGTTTTTGATTACTTTTTTTTCAAATTTTTGCACTTCCCAATAAATAGTTCGTGCCGAAACACTTCCGTTTGCTAACCAAGCGGATAATTTGGAACTGTAATTCTTTCCAATTAAACCATTTCTAGTTTTTTTATAAACTGCTAATTTTTTAGTATCCCAAAAGTAGTCCTTAATTCTTTTTTTAGCATGATTTTCTCCTCCTTTGAAAGGAAATGCTGTCTTTTCAGGTTGCTTAAAATCAGATGCTTCTGAGTCAAATCCCAAATCTTTTAAAGTAGGAATTGGAGTAGTTTCTTCAATTAAATTTATTAATGGTTTTGGAGAAATAGAAACGGTTGGTCGCACATGAATTTTCTTTTCAATTTGTTTTCTGAAATCAGTAAAAACTTCCGGAATTTTCTTCCAATCTTTAAACGGAAGATCTGCTGGATGAAATAAAAATTGATCGTAATAATTTTTCCAATTTACTGCTGAAATTAGGTTTCGTATTTCTTGTTCTATTTCATTTTCTTCGCTCGTCCATTCGTGTTGTGAATAAATGGAATGAATTTGATATTTTGCTGTAATTTCAGGTATTAATTTTTCGGGATAACCATAATACACTAACAACCTAATATTTTTTTCTAACAAATTTTGTTGTAATTCGGTTATCGTTTCTAAAAGAAATTGAGTTCTATATTTTTCTGTTTTCTTGAAACCATATTGAGTTGTTTCGAAATGTCTCGGATCTAAGCAATAAATACCTATTACTTTTTCGTTTTCTCTGCAAGCATTGTACAACGAATGATTGTCAATCGTACGCATATCGTTTCTAAACCATATTAATCCATTCATATTCTTTTCTTTTGCTCGCAAAGACACTAAGTCGCGAAGGTTTATTTTTAAACATATAAGTCACATAAGTTTTTTTAGTGGAACAACTTTGTGAAAAAAGTTCGTAAAAGATTTTAAAGATTTCCCTTATTTCTTAAATCTGTGTTCCTTCTTTTAATTGTTAGATTTTGTCCCGAAACTTCGGGATTGCCCTTGAAATTGATTTTTGAAATTTTTATTCATTCTGCATTTATCACTACAATACATTACTTCATTCCAATTTTTCTCCCATTTCTTGCGCCACGAAAATGGAAGTTGGCAAGTTTCACATAATTTTTCGGGAAGATTTACTTTTTTATGAGCCATTATAACATCGAAGTTGAAGGTTTATCTGGTCGTGCATAATGAAACCTGTCAGATAATTTTGGAACGCAATAGCCATCTAAACCATTAATTGCTACTACATTTCCTCTGTCTAACTGCATCCAATTATCATCATGAAACAGTTTTTCATCAGCATAAATGGTTTCAATAGAAGCAATAATATGGATACAATCATTTTCTTCAATTTTGTATTCGTTCACATATTTACAAAGTAATTGTACTGGACTTCCTTTTACAAATGGCACTTTGTGATTGTCTATAAACTCAGGTTCTAAATCAGTTTTATCAAATTCAGAAATATGTTCTTCGTAGCTCGAAGAAGTATGATGTGCATCGGCAATCATTTCTTCTGTAATGTGATTTACAGTAAAATAGCCTGTTTCTTTTAAGTTTTTATAAGTATCTCTTGAAACTGTTGTTGGTCTCAAGATGAAACCAAGTAAAGGAGGCTCGCTTCCTAAATGAGTAACACTGCTAAAAATAGCAACATTTAAAGTGCCGTTTTCAGAACAAGTTCCAATTAAGTTGGCCGACTTATAACCAGTAACACAATTAACCAAGTTTAATCTCGGTACTTTTGACATGTAAAATAATTCGTCCTTAGTAAACTTTTTCATTGTAATTTTTATTCAAAGATACATTTTGTTTAACTAATATTGAAAATAATTAAACAAAAAATAGTTTCCAAATGAAAAATCTGATAAATGTCAGCTATTAAATTTTATTATTCCGTATTTTTGCAGTCCAAATTTTTACAATATCTTCATGCAAACGCCACAGAAAATTGCTGTTGTAGGTTCTGGATTAGTAGGAACTTTATTAGCAATCTATTTAAAAAGAGCCGGACACATTGTTCATGTTTACGATAGAAGTCCTGATATTAGAACGGTTGAATTTTCCGGACGTTCCATTAATTTGGTAATGTCAAATCGTGGGTGGAAAGCATTGGAAGATGTTGGACTAGATGAAGAAATTAGAAAAATTGGTATTCCTGTTGATAAAAGAGCCATTCATTTACAAGATGGAAAATTGAATTATCAAAATTACGGAAAAGAAGGAGAAGCTATTTTTTCATTATCGAGAGGTGTTTTAAATCGAAAAATGGTTGATTTAGCCGAAGCAGAAGGTGTTGAGTTTTTCTTTGAACGTAAAATTTGGGATGTAACATTAGCTACCGCAACTTTGTGGGAAGGTGAAACGGAACAAGGTGATTGGACGGAATTAAAATACGATAAAGTTTTTGGAGCTGATGGCGCTTTTTCAAGAATTAGACACCGAATGCAACGCCAATCCATGTTTGATTATTCGCAAGAGTTCATGAAAATTGGTTATAAAGAATTACATATTCCAGCTAATGCGGATGGTTCTCCAAAAATTGATATTCATTCGTTACATATTTGGCCAAGAGGCAATTTCATGTTGATGGGATTGGCTAATTTGGATAATTCGTTCACCTGTACTTTGTTTATGCCTATTGAAGGCGAAAATTCTTTTGAATCTTTAAAAGATGAAGCAGCTTTAGTAGCATTTTTTGCAAAATATTTTCCAGATACAAAAGAAGTAATTCCAGATTTGGTTCGCGATTTCTTTAAAAATCCAACAAGTTATTTAGCTATAATGAAATGCTTTCCATGGACATTTGAAGACAAGGTAGCTTTAATTGGTGATTCTGCTCATGCTATTGTTCCATTTTACGGACACGGTATGAATGCAGGTTTTGAAGATATTACCATCTTAAATGAATTAATTCATACCTATGGAGACGATTGGAATGCGATATTTTCAGAATATGAAATTTCTCGTAAACCAAATGCAGATGCTATTGCAGAATTGTCTAGAAGAAATTTTGAAGAAATGAGTAACAAAACGGCAGATTCAAATTTTTTGCTTCAAAAGAAAATAGAAAAATGGTTTTCTGATAAACATCCAGATAAATGGATGCCTTTGTACAGTAGAGTAACGTTTAGTTTACAACCTTATTCTGAAGCCATGGCAATAGGAGATTTTCAAAATGAAATTATGCAAGAGGTATTAAAAATTGAAAATATCGAGAAAATTTGGGATTCAGAACAAGTCGAAAATAAAATTTTAGAATTACTACAATAATTTAAATCCAAACTTCAATTAAGAGGTTTGGATTTTTTTCTTACAAAAAGTTTATCTTTGAGTTTATTAAAAGGAACTCTAGATGGAAACCATACTATTACTTGCTATTTTAGTTATTGTAATTATACTTTTAACAAGTATGAATTCAAAATTTAAGCAACTACAAGATACTGTTTATCGATTGCATGAACGAATCAATGATTTAAAAAATGAATTGAGTTCAAAAGTGGTTCAAGATGTTTCAAAAACTGCTCCCGAAATTCGTAAGGAATCAGTTCCGGTTTCAAAACCAATTGTGGAAGAAAAAATAATAGAAAAACCTATTGAGGTTATTGAAAAAACACCTGAAATTATTCCAGTTGCTGAACCTATTAAAGTCGAAATCAAAGAAGAAATCAAACAGTATGTTCCAATTATTGAACCTGAGCAACCAAGAGCTCCACAAAAATCGTGGTTCGAAAATTTCAAAGAAAATAATCCCGATTTAGAAAAATTTATCGGAGAAAATCTAATTAATAAAATTGGAATTTTAATACTGGTTTTAGGTATTAGTTTCTTTGTAAAATATGCCATTGATAAAGAATGGATAAACGAAACTGCTCGTGTTGGAATCGGAATTTTAGCAGGTTCAATAGTTATGGGAGTAGCACACAAATTAAAGAAAAACTACCAAGCATTTAGTTCTGTTATGGTGGCAGGTGCTGTTAGTATTTTTTATTTTACTATTGCTATAGCATTTCATGATTATCATATATTTAGTCAAACTATAGCTTTTGCCATTATGGTGGTGATTACTGCTTTTAGTACGTTTGTGTCAGTTGCTTACAACAGGCAAGAATTAGCAGTTTTGTCTTTAATTGGAGGATTTGCGGTTCCTTTTATGGTAAGTACTGGAGCCGGAAATTATGTAGTTTTGTTTACTTATATCGCTATTTTAAATATTGGAATTCTAGTAATTGCTTACTACAAAAAATGGAATTTAGTAACTATTTTATCTTTCATATTTACAAACATACTTTTCTTTTCTTGGTATTATCGAGAATTAAACGACGATATTTTACCACATAAAGGCGCTCTAGCTTTTGCAACATTATATTATTTCATCTTTAGTATTTTGGCTGTTCTAAATAACGTAAGAAGAAAAGGTGTTTTTTCTCCTATTGATTATTTCATAATAATGGCCAACACTTTTGTGTATTTCGGTTTAGGAATGGGTATTTTACACAATTGGGGAATTGAATTCAAAGGATTGTTTACGCTTTCATTAGCGGTTTATAATTTAATATATGCCGTTGTTTTATTTAAGAAATTTGGATTAGATAAAAATGCCGTGTATTTGTTAATTGGATTGGTGTTAACGTTTGTTACTTTAACCATTCCAATTCAATTTGAAGGTAATCAAATTACTTTATTTTGGGCTGTAGAAGCGGTTTTATTGTTTTGGTTGTCGCAAAAATCGAAAATCAATATGTTTAAATTAAGCGCAATGGTGGTTCAGTTTTTGTCGATTATTAGTTTAATTATTGATTGGGATAAACAATATCGTTTTACAAATAACGAACTTACCATACTATTCAATCCAATTTTCATAACCGGAATTGTGGTAGTTGGTTCTTTACTTGGTACTTATTTTCTATTGAAAAAAGAAAACGAATCAAATACTATTTTTAAAATTGAATTTGATCCTGTTTTTTATCGCAACGGAATCACTTGGGTAGCTTTAATAATTGGGTATTTTGTCGGAATTTTCGAAATCATTCATCAATCAGGTCAAAATTTAGAAAATTCATACGCAGCGTTGTCGTTATCGGTTGGGTATCATTTTATTTTTAGTACCGTATTTATTTACTTCGGATTAAAATCTAAAGAAGAATTAGTGCAAAAATTGGCAACCATTTTGACTATGGTTAACATTGCGTTATATGTGGTTTGGTGGTACAATATTCCATCAAAAGAAGTACTTTGGAACATTGCTAAAAACTGGGATTCGGTAATAGCATTTAATTTACATTACATTATTTTGGCTTGTTTAATTTATTATGTTTCGATTTTAGCCAATCAAATTTTGAATAAAGCGCACATTGTCTTTTTAAAATCTAATATTGCTCTTTGGTTGTTGGTCTTTTGCGGAGTTTACATTTTGAGCAATGAATTAATTGTACATCAAATGTTTTTTGTTGAGCCACAGATAATTTTAGATCAAATTTATTCAGATGCTGTTGGGTCAGATTTGGATAAGGTGACTTTTTCATCAAATGAGTTGTATGTTCAAGGCAAATTGAATATCATAAAAGTTCAAGTTATTAAAATTGGTTATCCGATTTTATGGGGAATTTTATCGTTTGGTCTATTGATTTTCGGAATTAGAAAACAATGGAAACAATTGCGAATTATTGCCCTTGCGTTATTGGGATTAACCATTGTGAAATTATTTGTTTACGATATTAACAACGTTTCTGAAACCGGTAAAATCATTGCATTTATATTATTAGGAGTGCTCATTTTGATTATCTCTTTTGTGTATCAAAAAATCAAAAAGTTAGTGGTGGATGAATCTCAAAATAGGAATTCAAATGAAAATTAAGTTAATTGTTTCAATTTGTTTTATATCGATTTTTGGTTTTGGTCAAAGCCATAAAGGTAATATTGAAAGAGTAGAAGAAAAGGGATTTCATAGGATTTTAATTGCTCCTGAAGTGCGTTCGGCTTCTTATGAAAATTTTGATTTTTTGAGAATTTATAATGATGAAAAAAAAGAAATTCCTTTTGTAGTTGATTTCAATAAAGACTATTTTTTCTCAAACCGATATCAATCATTAAGAATTTCGGATCAAAAACAATTCAAGGACTCAGTTTCATATTACATTATCAATGTCGTTCAAAATATGAAATATTGTTCAGAATTAAGTCTGAAAATTGCCAATACAGGTCTTACTAAAGAATATAATATAAGCGGAAGTGACGATGGAATTCATTGGTTTGGATTAGTGATGAATGCAATGTTGTATGATTTAAATGATTTTCAAAATACGTATGTTAGAAAAACAGTTTCATTTCCAAACAATTCCTATAAATTTTTAAAAATTGAATTTATTGATAAAAATTCTATGCCAGTAAATCTTCTAGAAGTTGGGTATTTTATTGGTGATGAAAAAATAGAACCAACGACAGTATTAGAAGTTTTTAAACATAAATTAATTGAGGATAAAACAAACAAAAAAACCATTATAAAGTTTTCTGCAGATAATTTATATACGGTTGATGGAATAGCATTTAATTTCAAAAACTCAAGATTTTTTAGAAAAGCTTCCGTCTTCATTAAGGAAACTAGAAGCGTAAAAAAGAAATCAGAAATATATAGAAAATTGGTTGCTACTTTTAATTTAGATTCAAACTCAGCTAATAGTTTTAAATGGGAAAGTTTTCAAGCAAAAGATTTTGAAATTGAAATCGAAAATTTAGACAACGAACCTTTAGAAATTAAAGGAATCAAATTATTACAAAATCAATTTTATTTAATTGCCGATTTAGATGTTAGTAAGAATTATGAAATAGTAGTAGATTCTACTTTGTCAAAACCGCAATATGATTTGGTAAAATTTCTACCAAATGATTTGACTAAATTAGGACTAATTAGAATTTCAGATTTTAAAAAGATAAGTTTAAATAAAGCAACGATAACACAACAATTCTGGCAAACCAATTGGTTTTTATGGATAGCAATTGTTGTAGCTGGAATTATTATTGGTTATTTTGCTTTTGGATTATTAAAAGAGGTAGAGAAGAAGGATTAATTCTCTTCTCTATTTACCATTTCCATGCTAAATGCTGGCGTACAAATTGCAATGTATTCGCAAGGTTCATCAAAAGGATTGGAGTATTGAACGCGCGTGTTTTTCTCAATTTTTATCGATTGACCTGTTTCTAAAACTATCGTTTCATCTTCAATAATAAATTGTTTTTTGCCTTTAATGATATAGGTGTATTCATCAAATTCAGGTGTTTGAAAAGGTTCGCTCCAACCTGGTGGTGCCACCATATGAGCAATTGAAATAGCTGAATTGTTTGTGGTTGCCAATCCGTGGTGTTCTTCAATTAATTTGCCATCAGTTGTTGGAACTACAAATGGCGATTTTTGTATGAAATATTTTTTCATATACTAGTAATTTTAAATTTTGGCCACTGATTATAACCAATTTTCGGGTTGTTAGAATTATATTTCATAATCAATTCTACTTCTTTTACATTTACTTCTTTATCTGAAGCAATTTCTGATTTCCAAAGAATTTGTCTTCTTATTGTAAAATCATCTCTCTCAAAATCAGTAAAATCCTTTTCTATTAGTTTACTATTTGCACTTCCAAAGTAATTAATACTATTAGTTAAATCTTTACCAATATATATTTTTCCATTTGGGTATGTTATTTTGTAAATAATTTTCATTATTTCTTAAACATCTTCATTAATAAACCAAATGCACCACGAATAAAAGTAGCACTCGTAACAACTTTAGTAATCGATTTTCCAATAACTTCTGTTGTACTTGGTTCTTCTTTTGTTTTTCGGCTTGGTTTTGCTTCCTCTTTTTCTACAGCTACTTCCTGTGCTGCTGCAATTTTTTTATTCAATAATTCGTAGGCACTTTCTCTGTCTACTTCTTCATTGTATTTTTTAGCCAATTTCGATTTTGAAATATTCAAATCAATTTCGCTATCCGTTAAAATATCCATTCGACTCATTGGTGCTCGCAACATGGTGGCTACTAATGGTGTTGGAGTTCCTTTTTCACTTAATGCCGTAACAAAAGCTTCTCCAATTCCTAATGAAGTTAACACTTCGTCTGTTTTGTAAAATTCAGTTTCCGGATAATTTTCTGCTGTCATTTTAATCGCTTTTCTGTCATTTGCAGTAAAAGCTCTTAGTGCATGCTGAATTTTTAAACCTAATTGTGCCAAAACGCCTGTTGGAACATCCATTGGGTTTTGCGTAATAAAATAAACACCAATTCCTTTAGAACGGATTAATTTTACAATGGTTTCAATTTGATTTAGTAATGTTTTGCTGGCTTCATCAAAAATCAAATGCGCTTCATCTATAAAAATTACTAATTCTGGTCGTCCAGCATCACCTTGTTCTGGCATGGTGTTGTAAATTTCGGCTAATAAACTTAGCATGAAAGTCGAAAATAATTTTGGTTTGTCTTGAATATCGGTCAATCGCATGATGTTAACGTAGCCATTTCCGTTTTCGTCAATTCGCATTAAATCTTCAATTTCAAATGATTTTTCACCAAAAAACAATGCAGCACCTTGCTGTTCTAGTTCGATGATTTTTCTTAAAATTGAACCTGTAGAACTGGTTGAAATTCTGCCATATTCGCCTTCAAATTCTGCTTTTCCGTCTTCTGTTGCGTATTGTAATACTTTTTTAAAGTCTTTTAAATCTAAAAGAGGTAAATTATTGTCGTCGCAATATTTAAAAACAATAGAAACAATTCCAGATTGAGTGTCATTTAAATCTAAAATTCGAGAAAATAATACTGGTCCAAATTCAGAAACAGTTGCGCGTAATCGAACACCGTTTTGTTCTGAAATGGTCATTAATTCAACAGGAAATGATTTAATTACGTATGGAATTGTTATTTTTTCATGACGTTCGGTAATAAATGGTTTTTCTTCTCCAGGCATGGCAATTCCAGAGAAATCACCTTTTATATCCATCATTAAAACGGGAATTCCGTTTTGTGATAATTGTTCAGATAACACCTGAATAGTTTTGGTTTTTCCGGTTCCAGTTGCTCCTGCAATTAATCCATGACGGTTTAATGTTTTTAGAGGTATTTTAACATGCGTATTTGGAACGGCTTCACCATCTAAAATTCCACCACCTAATGTGATAAATTCTCCTTTACAAGTATATCCTTCGTTTATATGTTTGCTAAAATCCTCTATTTTACTCATGATTGTTTTGTTTTCTAATTTTCAAATGTACAGAAATTCAATTAAAATTTCAACAAATACAATAATTGCAAATTCAAATTCAATTTCAAAAATATAAATTCTAACTACTAATACTTAAATTCTAACTTCCAAATCGTATCTTTGCCCACTATTTTAGTTTTAAGATGTTGAAAAAAGAAACACAATTAGCGGTTGAAAAAGGCGAAATGTTGCCTTTAATGGAGGAGTTTTATACCATTCAAGGGGAAGGGTATCATACAGGAACTGCTGCTTATTTTATACGAATTGGCGGTTGCGATGTAGGTTGCCATTGGTGCGATGTAAAAGAAAGTTGGAATGCGGAGTTACACCCACCAACGAATACGGATATTATTGTAGCTAATGCAAAAAAATATGCGGACACAGTTGTTGTTACTGGTGGAGAACCTTTAACTTGGGACATGACATTATTGACATCAAAATTAAAAGAGCAAAATTTAAGAGTACATATTGAAACTTCGGGAGCGTATGAAGTTACTGGAACTTGGGATTGGTTTTGTTTGTCGCCAAAGAAAAATAAATTACCCGTTCAAAGTGCTTATGATATTGCCAACGAATTAAAAGTAATCATTTACAACAAACACGATTTCATTTTTGCTGAAGAACAAGCGGCAAAAGTGAATCCAAATGCAATTCTTTTTTTACAACCGGAATGGAGTAAAAAAGAAGAAATGACACCTTTAATAGTTAATTATGTAATGAACAATCCAAAATGGCGAGTGTCGTTGCAAACGCATAAATATTTGAATATTCCATAACGGAAATCTCAAATTCATTTTTTGGAACACAGATTAAAGAAATTTTAAAAATTCATTTAATTTCTTTAATCTGTGTTTCTGTTTTTAAGTCTCACTATTGACTGCTATGTAAAGTGAAACGCCTTTTCAGTATAAAGAAAATCTTATGTGACTATGTGTTTCCAATTAAAGAAGAGTAAGTTTAGCTAAATAATCAAAATGCTCGCCTTCTAAAATTAAATCACATTCTAAACCATTTGCAATTGCTGCGTTTTGTAACGTGTTGTAATCCAAATAGAGCCAATCAAAAGTATCTTCGTTTTCTCCTTTATATTGAATGGTGAACGTTAATTCGCCATAATATCCATTAGCTGGAACTTCATAAGCACCATCTTCGTCTTGGTCATACATATAAATTAAGTCAGAACTATCAATTAAAATTTGTCCGCCTTCGTTTAGTAATGATTTTAATTTTTGTAAGAATTTTGGAATGTTATTCATTTTACCGAAAATTCCAGTTCCATTCATTAAAAGTAGAATAGTATCGAACTTATTGTTATTCTGATTTGTCTTACTGAGCGCAGTCGAAGTATCAGGATCTAAATCCAAAACATCCGAAACTTTACAGTTTTTCAAACCTCTTAATTCACAAGCCTTAATCGCGTTTTCTGAAATATCAATTGCGGTTACATCAAAACCTTTTTTCTGCAAATACAAAGCGTGACTTCCGGCACCGCAACCAACATCTAACACTTTTCCTTTGGCTAATTGCAATGCTTTCTGTTCCAATTTTGGCATCTCCTTAAAATCACGAAACAAATAGGCAACGTTCATTTCATCTGCTTCCGAAATTGAAGTTTCTGTGATTAAATCTTCGGGAGAATTATTGGTTTGGTAGTCTAAAATGGCTTTTCCGAAAAGGTCTTTCATAAAAAAGTTTAAAAGTTTAAAGGTTTAGTTGTTTAAAAGTTGTTTAACTTTGCAGTAGAAAATTCATAAAATGCTAAAGCCAAATTTAAACGAACTCGGAAAACTTGCCAAAGATACGCATATCGAAACCAAAAAGTATTTTGACAAGCTAAAAAAGAAAACACCTAAAAATTTGGATTATGTAATGCAAGATTTACACGATGCCGAATTCAAAAAAACGGATTGTTTAGACTGTGCCAATTGTTGCAAAACAACTGGACCATTGTTTACTTCGGCCGATATTGAACGAATTTCAAAGAGTTTCCGTCAAAAGCCACAGCAATTTATAGACCAATATCTTCGCATAGATGAAGACCAAGATTATGTGCTCAAAAGTGTTCCGTGTACGTTTTTAGACAGCGACAACAAATGTTTCATTTACGATGTCCGTCCAAAAGCCTGCCGAGAATTCCCTCATACTGATAGAAAAAAATTCAATCAAATCACCGATTTAACGTTATTAAATGTAGCAATTTGTCCAGCGGCGTTTAATATTGTGGAGAAAATGAAGGAAAAGTTGCCTCTTTAAGAGTGTTCAGTTTTCAGTTGAAAGTGTTCAGTTTTCGTAATCTTGTCATTCCGTTAGGAATCTCTTATAGTGTCTTTATTCTATTTCAAAAATTTTTTTAAAATCAGTTTCAATTTTGTTTTTCTTTCGCCACAGGTAAAAACGACTAAAAACAATAAAACTAAACATAATTGGGTTCGTTATTTGATATACTTTCAAAGGAGCCGATTGTGTGTAAAGAATTAAATTAAATACGATAAGACCAAAGATTGGTATATATTTTAACCAATAATATCCAAATCCAATAGGCTTAACTTCATAATTTATTTCAGTTTGAGTTTCACTTTTTGGATTAATTTCTCCTGAAATGATATAGGGTGTTGGGAATAAAGTTGCATTTTCAGTAAGTTCAAATTTAGTTTTATCGAATGTTCCAAAAAAAGTTTTATCAGACTCCCCAGATATGGATGTGATAGCAAATGGAGTTCCTTTAATTTTTGGATTTCCAAGTTTTGTGTTTTTATATAAACGTTCTCTAAATTCTACGATGTTGATTTTTGAAATCATTTTACTTAAAAAAAAGTGATTATTGATTTGGTTTTGATATTTTCAAAAATTTAGTTTAATCTTGTTGAAATAACTTCTATGTTTAAATCATTTCCATTACAAGTAATTTTTGAAGTAACGGAAAAATCATTCAAAAGATAATTTGTCTTTTTAATTCCAATATTTTCTGGATTTAAATGTTCTAAGTATTCATCTTTATTTTCGATTCTTTGTTTGTTGAATTTTAGATTTTTATTTTCTGAAAATCCTCTCAATTCATACGAATAATTTTCTTTATCGGAAATAATAAATATGTTATAATAAAATTTGTTTTTGGTAAATGGTATATCAATTTGAAGAGTGTCTTTTGGATTAAACTCACAGTTATAATTTTCGTAAACGACAAAACTTGAAAATTCTTCTTTAGATTTTAATTTGTCAATTTCTTTAGCGATATCTTTTCTAAATTCTAAAAGAAAATCAATGTTGTTCTTTAATTCTTCTTGTTTATAGATTGAAGAATCAGTTTTATTCAATTGGCTAACTATTTGATTATTCCAATCATCAAAAGAAATCGTTCTGTTTTCTTTTGAACAACCTGAAAATATTAATAGAAATAAAATTAGTAGTCTTTTCTCTTTCATCTTTTCTCTATTTTCTTCTATTCATAAATCAAATACTTCGTTCTCACTTCCTTAAACTGCTCCAAACCTTCTTGCCAAGTTTTTCTAATTTCTTTTTCAGTCATTCCGGCTTCAATTTGTTCGCGGAGTTTTTTTGTTCCGGCTAATTTGGTAAAAAAATCAGTAAAGAAAACAGTTTTGTCTGCTGTGTTTTCATAAGCTTTCAATAACCATTTTAATTCTAGTCGGTGTACTTTTCTAATTTCAGTTAAATCTTCTCCAAAACATACTTTTCCATTATGAACCGGGTCTTTTGCGCCAAAATTTGGCTGCGGAGTAAAACTAAAATCAAACTCACTTTCAGGTAAAAATGGCGAACCGTAAATTTGGAATTGTTTTTCAGTACCACGACCTAAACTTACATTCGTACCTTCAAAAAAGCACAAACTCGCATATAAATTAATCGATTGATCGTTTGGTAAGTTTGGAGAAGGTTTCACAGGTAAACTATATTTCATATCATGCGAATAGTTCAAACAAGGTGCTACTTTCAAATCACATTGAAGTGCTTGTCCTGAGCTTGTCGAAAGGTTCAGCCATTTTTCTCCATTAACCATTTTTGCATATTCACCAATCGTCATCCCATGCAAAACCGGAATTTCATGCATTCCAACAAAACTTTGGTGTTCCTTTTCTAAAATCGGACCATCAATAATGTTTCCATTTGGATTCGGCCGGTCTAAAACCAAAAGCGGAATATTATTTTCCGCACAAGCTTCCATCACATAATGCAACGAAGATATATACGTGTAAAATCGCGCGCCCACATCTTGCAAATCAAAAATCAAGATATCAATTCCTTCTAATTGCTCGGGTTTTGGCTTTTTGTTGTTTCCGTAAAGGGAAATAATCGGTAAATTCGTTTTGGTGTCTTTTCCGTCAACGATTAATTCGCCAGCATCAGCTGTTCCTCTAAAACCGTGTTCAGGAGCATAAATTTTCTTAAGATTAATGTTTTGTTCGATTAAAAAATCAACCAAATGCTTCTCTTTCGAAAGAATTCCCGTTTGATTTGTAACTATTCCAACACGTTTGTCTTTCAGTAAAGGTAAATAACTTTCAAAATTTTCTGCTCCTGTTTTAAAAGTAACATCTGTCGAAGTAGAAGTCAAAGTCACATTATCAGTGCTCGGTTTTATTTGCGGAATAGCTTTTTTACTACTTCCACACGAAACAGAAAGTATTAGTAAGCCAATTAATGTTGTAAATCGATATATATTGTATTTCATAACTATTTTTAATCTGTGTAAATTGGTGTAATCTGTGGCAAAAACTTTATGTATATTTGCCTTAATTATAATTTTAAAACCTTGAATTTAGAATATTTCATAGCCAAAAGACTAATTGCTGCTAAAAGTTATAAAAGTAGTATTTCTTCGCCAATTATAAAAATTGCGATTACGGCAATTGCCATCGGAATTATTATGATGATTATGGCGGTGGCTACGGGTGTTGGGCTTCAAGATAAAATTCGCGAGAAAGTTTCGGCTTTCAACGGACACATTATTATTTCTAATTTCGATGACAATCAATCGCAAGTTACTACCGAACCGATTTCTATCAATCAAAGTTTTTATCCCAATTTTAAAAATGTAGAAGGCATCAATCATGTACAAGCCGTGGCAAGCAAAGCTGGAATCATTCGTACAGAAAAAGCTTTCGAAGGAATTATATATAAAGGTGTCGGTAAAGATTATAATTTCACCAATTTAGAGGAATATTTAGTTGATGGTAAAATTCCAAATCTAAAATCGGAATTAAATACTGAAGTTTTAATTTCAGAATATTTAGCTAAGCGACTACAATTAAAAGTAGGGGATAAGTTTCTAACTTTTTTCATGAAAGAAAACGGAAAACTGCCAAATAAAAGAAACTTCCTAATCACGGGAATTTTCAATTCTGGTTTTCAAGAATTCGATGCTGCTTATATTATTGGAGATATTCGTCACGTTCAACTCATTAATAAATGGCAGCCAACCGAAGTTGGTTCGTTTGAAGTTTTTGTAGCCGATTTTTCAAAAATTAAAGAAAAAGGAGAGGAAGTCTATAAAGAAATTCCGCCTACTTATAATAGTATCACCATCGAAGAAAAATATTATAGTATATTCGAATGGCTTAAATTGTTCGATTTCAACATTTTAGTTATTCTAATCGTAATGATTGTTGTGGCAACCATTAATATGGTAGTCGCATTACTAGTCCTCATTTTAGAACGCACCCAAATGATCGGAATTCTAAAAGCCATGGGTGCTAATAATTGGAATGTTCGAAAAATATTTCTTTACAATGCATTTTATTTAATTGCACGCGGATTATTTTGGGGAAATCTAATAGCTATTTCGTTATTGTTAATTCAAAAGTTCTTCGGAGTTGTCCAACTCAATCCCGAAAACTATTACGTAAACCAAGCGCCAGTAAGCATTAATTTGCTCCACATTGCATTATTAAATATAGGAACCGTAATCGTTTGTTTGTTGGTTTTATTAATCCCATCTTACATTATCACCAAAATTTCACCAGTAAAAGCAATACGTTTCGATTAATTTTTTTTGAAGCACACATTTTGCATTCCATAAAACTTTTAGTCCCGCTGTCCGTTACAATTTTTTTTACCTTGTCAAGTTGAGCGAAGTCGAAACAAGGTAAAAAAAGATTT
>NZ_WIBH01000050.1:0-894 GCF_009495795.1 Flavobacterium sp. LMO6
CACCAGCCTTAAACAATACAGCTACTACAACTTACACCTTTACACCAACAGCAGGACAATGTGCTACTACAACAACATTAACAATTACCGTTACTCCAAATGTAACACCAACTTTTACTGCGGTTGCCCCAATTTGTTCAGGCGCTACTTTATCTGCTTTGCCAACGACTTCTACTAATGGAATAAACGGAACATGGTCTCCAACATTGGATAATACGGCAACGACAACTTACACTTTTACACCAACAGCAGGTCAATGTGCTACTGTAACAACAATGACGATAATTGTGAATGAAACACCAGTTGTTTCTATTAATCATGGTTGTAATGGATTAGATTATGAATTAAATGCATCAGAAACTTTAAATGCTACATATCAATGGTTTAATAGTAATGGTGATTTAATAGGAACATCCTCTAATGTAGTTATTACAGATTCAGACACCTATGAGATTCAAGTTACTTTAAATGGATGTATGACAAGTGATTTTGTAACAATCAGTAATGCGTTTTGTTTAATTCCAAAAGGTATTTCGCCAAATAATGATGGTGATAATGATAGTTGGGATCTTTCGAATTTAAATGTTGAGAAAGCCCAAATCTTTAATCGCTATGGAGTGGAGGTTTATAGTAAGAATAATTACACAGATGAGTGGGATGGAAGAACAGATTCAGGAGAAGAATTACCTACAGCGACTTATTATTATGTTCTTACATTTTCAAATGGCACAGTAAAAACGGGATGGGTTTATTTAAATAGAGTAAATTAAAAGCAAGTAAGATGAAAAATAGAATTATTCAAGTTGTTATTTTATTTATAGGTGTAGTTGCTTTTGCACAACAAGATCCCCATTACACACAATACATGTATAATATGAGTGTAATGAATCCGGC
>NZ_WIBH01000051.1:0-887 GCF_009495795.1 Flavobacterium sp. LMO6
ACTGTTACGCCATTAAACACGATTGCCTCAGGAACAAACCAAACGGTTTGTATCAATAGTGCTATTACGAATATTGCCTTAGCAACAACAGGAGCTACAGGCGCAACATTTGCTGGATTGCCAGCAGGCGTTAACGGTTCATGGGTAGGAAACGTTGCAACCATTAGTGGTACACCAACAGCATCAGGAACATTCAACTATACTGTAACTACAACAGGAGGATGTCCACCAGCAACAGCTACCGGAACCATTACTGTTACGCCATTAAACACGATTGCCTCAGGAACAAACCAAACGGTTTGTATCAATAGTGCTATCACGAATATTGCCTTAGCAACAACAGGAGCTACAGGCGCAACATTTACAGGATTACCACCAGGAGTTACTGGTTCATGGGCAGGAAATAATGTTACAATTACTGGTACTGCTACTTTAGCAGGAACGTTTAACTATACCGTAACTACAACAGGAGGGTGTCCACCAGCAACAGCTACCGGAACTATTACTGTTAATCCACTACCTCTTCCAGTTACAGGATTTAGTTATTCAACACCAGTTTGTATAAACAGTACAAATCCAACTCCAACTCCAGTAGCAGGATTTACTACAGGAGGTGTTTATAGTTCAACTTTAGGATTAACTATTAATAGTTCAACCGGAGAAATTGATTTAGCATCAAGTACTGCAGGAACATATACAGTTACTTATTTTTATGGAGCAACGGCTTGTGGTGCAGCAGGCAGTAGTACTTTTAATATTACTATACTTCCACAAAATGTCATTGCCTCAGGAACAAATCAAACGGTTTGTATCAATAGTGCTATTACGAATATTGCCTTAGCAACAACAGGAGCTACAGGCGCAACATTTGCTGGATTGCCAGCAGG
>NZ_WIBH01000052.1:0-882 GCF_009495795.1 Flavobacterium sp. LMO6
CAACAGTAGGAGTTGCAGGAGTAATTTCAGGCATGACAGTTGGAACAAGTTATACCGTAACAGCAACCAATGGTGGATGTACATCAGTAGCATCAGCAAGTTTTAGCAATGCGGCACAATTACCAACACCAGCAGTACCAACTATCACATCAGTTGCTGCTAGTTGTTCAGCAGCTGGAAGTTCTACAATATCAAACTACAGCGCTTCTAACACATACACATTTACACCAGCAGGTCCAACAGTAGGAGTTGCAGGAGTAATTTCAGGCATGACAGTTGGAACAAGTTATACCGTAACAGCAACCAATGGTGGATGTACATCAGTAGCATCAGCAAGTTTTAGCAATGCGGCACAATTACCAACACCAGCAGTACCAACTATCACATCAGTTGCCGCTAGTTGTTCTGCTGCAGGAAGCTCAACAATATCAAACTACAGCGCATCTAACACATACACATTTACACCAGCAGGTCCAACAGTAGGAGCAACAGGTTTAATCTCAGGCATGATTCTAGGAACAAGTTATACGGTAACTTCAGGAAATGGATTTTGTACATCATTAGCATCTATTCCTTTCGATAACCAAGATATGGGAACACCAACCATCACAAACATATCATATAGTTCAAATATTTGTTCAGTAAGTTCAACTGATATTGTTTTAAGTAGTGACATTATTGGAACAACTTATTCATGGAGCGCAACGGTATCTAATATTACGGGTTCATATGTAACTAATGGTACAGAAGCGGATATCAATCAGATAGCGATATTAAATAATCCTGAAACAATAGGAACTATAACAATGACTATAATTCCATATGCCAATGGATGCGATGGAACGCCGAGAACAATAGAAATTACAGTTAATCCTAATCCAG
>NZ_WIBH01000053.1:0-879 GCF_009495795.1 Flavobacterium sp. LMO6
CAGTTCCACCAGATGGAGCCCAAGAATAAGTGTATCCAGCTGTTCCACCAGAAACAGAAACTGTAGCTGAACCATTAGATCCTGAGTTACAAGATACATTGGTTTGAGATGCTGGAGTTGCTACAAGAGCAGTTGGCTCTGTAATTGTAAAACTTTGTGTAGCTGTACAAGAATTCGCATCGGTAACAGTTACAGTATAAGTACCTGCTGATAGTCCCGAAGCGGTTGCAGCAGTTCCACCAGATGGAGCCCAAGAATAAGTATATCCAGCCGTTCCACCAGAAACAGAAACTGTAGCTGAACCATTAGATCCACCATTACAAGCAATGTTTGTTTGTGATGCTGGTGTTAACGAAAGTGCAGTTGGTTGTGTAACAGTGAATGTTTGTGTTGCTGTACATCCGTTAGCGTCTGTAACAGTACAAGTCCATGTTCCTGCGGTTAAGCCAGTAACTGAAGTTGTTCCATCACCTGTTGGATTACCTGGAGTCCAGTTATAAGAATATCCTCCAGCTCCTCCAGTTGGTGTATTAATTGCGGCAGCACCATTAGAACCTCCGAAACAACTTACGTTTGTTTGTGATAACGGAGTTGCAACAATTGCACTAGGTTGCGTTATTGTAAAAGTTCGTGTTGACGTACAAGAATTTGCATCTGTAACAGTACATGTCCATGTTCCTGCGGTTAAGCCAGTAACAGATGTTGTTCCATCACCTGTTGGGTTACCTGGAGTCCAGTTATAAGAATATCCTCCAGCTCCTCCAGTTGGTGTATTAATTGCGGCAGCACCATTAGAACCTCCGAAACAACTTACGTTTGTTTGCGATAACGGAGTTGCAACAATTGCACTAGGTTGCGTTATTGTAAAAGTTCGTGTTG
>NZ_WIBH01000054.1:0-843 GCF_009495795.1 Flavobacterium sp. LMO6
TTTGTTCAGGCGCTGCTTTATCAGCTTTGCCAACGACTTCTACTAATGGAATCAATGGAACTTGGTCACCAGCCCTAAACAACACAACAACTACTACTTACACATTTACACCAACAGCAGGTCAATGTGCTACAACAGCAACATTAACGATTACCGTTACTCCAAATGTAACACCAACTTTTACTGCGGTTGCCCCAATTTGTTCAGGCGCTACTTTATCTGCGTTGCCAACGACTTCTACTAATGGAATCAACGGAACTTGGTCTCCAGCCCTAAACAACACAACAACTACAATTTATACGTTTACACCAACAGCAGGACAATGTGCTACTAATACGACTTTAACAATTACTGTTAATCCAAATGTAACCCCAACTTTTGATGCGGTTGCACCAATATGTTCAGGCGCTGCTTTATCAGCTTTGCCAACGACTTCTACTAATGGAATCAATGGAACTTGGTCACCAGCCCTAAACAACACAACAACTACTACTTACACATTTACACCAACAGCAGGTCAATGTGCTACAACAACAACATTAACGATTACCGTTACTCCAAATGTAACACCAACTTTTACTGCAGTTGCTCCAATTTGTTCAGGCGCTACTTTATCTGCTTTGCCAACGACTTCTACTAATGGAATCAACGGAACTTGGTCTCCAGCCCTAAACAATACA
The DNA here is from genome assembly GCF_009495795.1 of Flavobacterium sp. LMO6. NCBI lineage: Bacteria > Pseudomonadati > Bacteroidota > Flavobacteriia > Flavobacteriales > Flavobacteriaceae > Flavobacterium > Flavobacterium sp. LMO6. The sequence goes on from NZ_WIBH01000054.1 coordinate 681, forward strand.
ACAACTACAATTTATACGTTTACACCAACAGCAGGACAATGTGCTACTAATACGACTTTAACGATTACTGTTAATCCAAATGTAACACCAACTTTTGCTGCAGTTGCACCAATTTGTTCAGGCGCTACTTTATCAGCGTTGCCAACGACTTCTACTAATGGAA
>NZ_WIBH01000055.1:0-809 GCF_009495795.1 Flavobacterium sp. LMO6
ATAAATTTTCATATTTTCTTTTTTACGATTTTTGGAAGTATAGCCTATAACGTTTCTGCGGCTTGCTTTCAGTGGCGTTGCACCAACACCAAGCCATTACAAATATAACAAAACATTCCATTCAGCAGCGGATTTTCCGTAGGAAAATCCGGAAGTAGCCATTGAAGCAAACCGCTGTTAGTAGCCGTTATTTTTTCTGTTAGTTATAATTTTTATTGTCGCTATGTTTCCATCGCGAATTATACTTTTCGGATCTGTCTTAAAAATTTTAATTTCGACAACACAACTTTCTTCAATTCTATATTCTGAAAACTTTTCAATGAGCAAATCGTCAACTAGAACATTTACACTTTCAATATTTTTCAACGACTCATTTCCAGCTTTTATTTTCTCAACAAATTTTTGTAGAGTTACTAATTCAGTTTTTTTTATTCTGGTAATTAAGTAAGCACCTTTAGTTCCGCTTCTTGTTTGAGCAGTTTTTCCAAAATAACTCTCAATTTTTTCTATATTTTTTGGGTCAAGAAAAGTTTTACTCATATCAATTTCTTTTCCTTCCATATAATATTTTCCGCTTTCACCGTTTAAACTGTCTGATATGAAAATTTTGTCTGTTGTTATTTCTTGCGAAAATACATTTAGAGAAAATAATGTGAAAAGTAAAATAAATGTTTTTCCCATTTTGTTTGTTTTAGATGCGCGGTTTTATAATGGCTACTAACGTTATGAGGCTTGCTCTCAGTGGCGTTGAGCCAACACCAAGCCATTACAAATATAACAAAACATTCCATTCAGCAGCGGATTTTCCG
>NZ_WIBH01000056.1:0-796 GCF_009495795.1 Flavobacterium sp. LMO6
GTCCTGCTGTTGGTGTAAACGTATAAATTGTAGTTGTTGTATTGTTTAGGGCTGGAGACCAAGTTCCGTTGATTCCATTAGTAGAAGTCGTTGGCAACGATGATAAAGTAGCACCTGAACAAATTGGTGAAACAGCTGCAAAAGTTGGTGTTACATTTGGATTAACAGTAATTGTAAAGAACATTGAAGGTCCCGAACACGCACCATCATTTGCAGTTACTGCTATTGTTGCAACTTGTTGCGTTGCTACATTGGCAGCAGTAAATGATGGAATATTACCCACTCCACTTGTACCTAGACCTATTAAAGTATTTGTATTTGTCCAAGTAAAAGTAACCCCTGCTGATGGGCTTGTAAAGTTAATTGCTGAAATAGTAGCATTTGAACAAGCAGAAATATTTCCAACAGTATCAACTATTGGTGTAGGACAATTTGATGAAACACAATTTGATGTTGCTGGTTGTCCACAAAGACTTCCAACTGGTGTAATAGTTATACTTACATTTTGACCTGCAGCTAAACTATTAATTGTAAATGTTGTCGTTGCATTAGATAAAGAACCTGTTACAGCTGGTCCTCCATCTACAGAATAAGAATAACTATAACTTGTAGCATCAGCAATAGAATTCCAATTAAAAGTAACACTTGAAGCTGTTGATACACCACAAGAGACAGTTAATACTGGAGTTGGATTAACTGTTATAGTTAATGTTGTTGTTGTAGCACATTGACCGGCTGTTGGTGTAAATGTGTAAGTAGTAGTTGTTGTGTTGTTTAGGGCTGGTGACCAAGTTCC
>NZ_WIBH01000057.1:0-791 GCF_009495795.1 Flavobacterium sp. LMO6
TTACAAATATAACAAAACATTCCATTCAGCAGCGGATTTTCCGTAGGAAAATCCGGAAGTAGCCATTGAAGCAAACCGCTGTTGTGCGTTCGGTTTTTTATTTAATTTGTTTGCCATCTACGAATATACATTCAGTTTTTTGACCATTTTCATTTACGGACATTACAATTCCATTCTTTTTATTATTTAAATATGGACAACTATAAACTAGTAAACCATTCTCATATTCTTCTTCTAACACTTTTTTATTATCATCATCATAATATTCAAACCATTTATAATCTCTTGAATATCCATATCTAATTTTTTTTTCTATTTTCCCGTATTTTCTGTAAAAAATCTCTTCAGAGATTTTTAATGCTTTGCCATTATAATATTGAATGCTTTTTTTTAATTCTCCGTTTTCAAATTCAAGTTCAAATGTCAAGTGTGTTTTCCGTTTAAAGCTTTGTATTTTTCCAGTAAAAAGTTCAGAATTTGATACCTTATAAACCAAACTATCTTTTGAGAAAATTTCATCTTTACTCAAAATTTCTTGTGAATAAATTTTCAAACTAAATAACAATATTAATAATAGTAATTTCTTCATATTTTTCAATCGTTTTCAACGTTCCACCAAACTGACGCACAACGTTCTGCGGCTTGCTCTCAGTGGCGTTGCACCAACACCAAGCCATTACAAATATAACAAAACATTCCATTCAGCAGCGGATTTTCCGTAGGAAAATCCGCTGCTGAATGGAATGTTTTGTTATATTTGTAATGGCTTGGTGTTGGTTCAACGCCACTGA
>NZ_WIBH01000058.1:0-790 GCF_009495795.1 Flavobacterium sp. LMO6
CTTAATTGTTTTAACAATTTACCATAACGATCAAAGATGTATAATTTAGCATCTGCTTGGTTTAATCCTATAATGTTCCAAGTTTCGTTTATTCCATCTCCATTTGGTGTAAAATAGGTTGGGTAATCAATTATTAATACTTCTTGTGTCATATAAGTACAACCTTCTGTATCGATAACTGTTACTAAATGTTCACCTGCACTAACTCCGGTGAATACATTTGATGATTGGAAAGAACCTTCATCTAACGAATACATTATACTTCCTGAACCTCCAGTTACTGTTACTGTTATCGTAGCATTATCACTAAAATATTCACTTTGAACAATAGTCATTGTTGTTGCTGGTGTAGTTTCTGTAACTACAGCTGTTGCAGTTGGTAATAATGGGTCTGATGAACATCCTGTTAACCAATTAGTTGCTATTACACTATAAGTTCCTGCTTCATCAACTACTAATGTTGAATTTGTAGCTCCCGGAATAATATTTCCAGCACTATCAAACCATTCAAAATCATAATCTACATCATTTAAACCTGTGTTTAATGTATAGGTCTGATACACTTCTCCCGATGCAGTTATACAAATGTTCCCATCTGTTAGTACTGGTCGTGGCGATGGATTTACATTCACTCTATAGTCGGTATAACCTCCTTGACAATCTCCTAAAGTAGATCGAACACGATAAATAACATAACCTTGTGTATTTGTTGTAGCGGTTAAAATATCATTTATAGTAACTGGCGCTACGCCTGTTCCTGGATTAGCTCCTGTTACATTTACAACTGTTA
>NZ_WIBH01000059.1:0-673 GCF_009495795.1 Flavobacterium sp. LMO6
CCATTCATTAGATATTCTGTAATATTTAATTTATGAAGTAATTTTTTAGCTTTATTTCTATCTAGAGATAATTCTTTATCATTGGAAAAATAATTTTCACCCGACAGCATTTTTTCTTTTTCGGTTTTCATAATTCAAATATAAACGAATTTTAAATATTCTAAAATTGAGGTTGTGAATTTAAATAATGAAATTCTAAAAATTATAATTTTTATTCCAAATTGGTTTTATTAATGTTTTTAGTGTAATTCTTATTGTTTTTTTAAATCAAAAGTAAATTATTTGTAATTATACGTAAATAAAAAAGTTTTTTGATTTAATGAGTGTAAATTTAATTAGTAAAAACATTAATTAAATCATAACTTACGATTGTTTTTAGTTATATTTTAGACATACATACTGCTGCCCCCTTTAAATGTATTCATATAAAATAGATATATTATTTTAATATAAATACTTTATTTATGGAAATTTATTTTAATGAAAAGGAAGTGCTTGAAATTGTTAAAAGTGACAAATCAAGAAAATTTGAAGTCAATGAAATTGAAAAAATATACGTTACTTACAAGTATTGCATATTTTTTAAAGTCTACTATTTAAAAATAAAAACCAAAAATGGTAATGAACATTCTATTAAAATTGAAAGAAAGTACAAGTCTCGAATTAAAAGAGA